>QNFR01000126.1 GCA_003646405.1 Gammaproteobacteria bacterium | reverse complement strand
TTATCATGGTGGGTGAGATTCGCGACCTGGAAACGGCGGAAATCGCCATCAAGGCCGCCCAGACAGGTCACCTGGTTCTCTCCACGCTACACACCAATAGCGCGGCGGAAACCATTACCCGCCTGCTCAACATGGGGGTTCCCGCGTTCAACGTGGCATCCTCTGTGGATCTGATCATCGCCCAGCGACTGGCCCGGCGCCTGTGCAAGGTCTGCAGTGTACCGGCGGACGATATTCCGCATGATACACTTATCGAGGAAGGATTTACTGAGGAGTTACTGGACGACGCCACAATCATGAGTGCCGTGGGCTGTGACCAGTGTATCGCCGGCTATAAGGGGCGCGTCGGCATTTACGAGGTCGTCAAGATAACACCGGCCATCGCCATGCTGATCATGGAAGAGGGGAACTCCCTGCAAATCAAGGAACTGGCCAAGGCCGAGGGCTTCAATGATCTGCGCGAGGCAGCCCTGCGAAAAGTCGCGCAGGGACTGATCAGTCTGGAAGAGGCCAACCGGATCACGGTAGATTAGGCTAAAGACAACAAAACACGGGGACAGGGGCGGATAATATTATGGCAACGAGCGCAATCAAAAGCGACATCTTCACCTGGAGTGGCACGGACAAAACAGGCCGTGCCACCAAGGGCGAAATCCAGGCCGCCAGCCAGGCCATGGCCAAGGCGCAATTACGGCGCCAGGGCATTAAAACCAAAAGCGTACGCAAAAAACCCAAGCCTCTGTTTGGCGGCCAGGGCAAAGCCATCAAGGCCGCCGATATTGCCATTTTTACCCGGCAACTGGCTACCATGCTGAAGGCTGGTGTACCACTGGTGCAAAGTTTCGAGATCGTGGCGGACGGCGCGGACAAGCCCCGCATGAAGACACTGGTCACCGCCCTTAAAAATGATGTCGCATCGGGCAACGGCCTCGCACCATCCCTGGCCAAACACCCCCGGCTCTTCGATGATCTGTTTTGCAGCCTGATCGGCTCCGGCGAGGATTCGGGTACGCTGGAGCTTATGCTGGACCGGGTGGCGACCTATAAAGAGAAAACGGAGCAACTCAAAGCCAAGATAAAAAAGGCCATGACTTATCCGATTGCAGTTGTCTGCGTCGCGTTAATTGTTTGCGCCATCCTGTTAATCAAGGTAGTGCCTGTTTTCGCTGAAACTTTTAAGAATTTTGGCTCCGAGCTTCCCGCGTTCACTCTGTTCGTTATGAATATCTCCGACTTTGTCCAGGCCTGGTGGTTCATTATCCTGCTGGGTATCATCGGTACAATCTTCCTGTTCCGGGAAATCAAACTGCGATCGGTGCCTTTCGCCGAGTTTCTGGATCGCCTGGCGTTGAAAACACCTATTGTCGGCAACATTGTCCACGATGCCGTAATCGCGCGATTTTCCCGCACCCTGGCCACCACCTTCGCCGCCGGTGTGCCGCTGGTGGACGCCCTCAATTCAACCGCGGGAGCGGCGGGCAACTCGGTCTATGCCAAAGCCATCCGCCAGATTCGGGACGATGTCACCACGGGTACCACTCTCTACAATTCGATCAAGGCCACCGGCCTGTTCCCCAATATGTTGCTGCAAATGGTCTCCATCGGCGAGGAGTCCGGCGCGCTGGATGACATGCTGGACAAGGTCGCCAATCACTATGAGGAAGCGGTAGACAATGCGGTGGACAGCCTCAGCTCGCTGATGGAGCCGCTGATCATGTCCGTCCTCGGTGTGCTGGTAGGCGGCCTGATGATCGCCATGTACCTGCCCATCTTTATGCTCGGGTCGGTTATCTAGACCAGGCAGACACGCACCAGGGGCGCTCGATTCATGGCGGAAGCATTCGACCAACTCGCGTGGCTACTGCCCCTGTGCCTGCTGTGCCTGGGTTTGTTAGTCGGCAGCTTCCTCAACGTGGTCATCTACCGTCTGCCCCTGATGATGGAATCCCGCTGGCGTCGGGACTGCTGTGAATTACTGGAAGTTGCGCAGGAAAAAGCCGAGGCGCCGCTCAACCTGGCCACCCCCAACTCTCACTGCCCGCACTGCAAGGCGGCGATCAAGCCCTGGCAGAATATCCCCGTACTGAGTTACCTGTTACTGGGCGGAAAGTGCGGCAACTGTGGCACGGCCATTTCTGTGCGCTACCCAATCATAGAACTCATCACCGGATTAATGACGCTGACCCTGGGTTTCTACTTCGGCGCAACACCGGCATTGCTCGGCGCCATGCTCTTCACCTGGTCCCTGATCGCCCTGACCATGATCGATGTGGACCACCAGCTGCTGCCGGATGACATCACCCTGCCCCTCATGTGGCTGGGGCTGCTGTTCAACCTGACCGGCTCTTTTGCCAGCATACAGGATGCCGTTATCGGCGCCATGGCGGGCTACCTGGTTCTATGGTGTATCTACTGGCTGTTCAAACTGCTTACCGGCAAGGATGGCATGGGCTACGGCGACTTCAAGTTACTGGCGGCCCTGGGCGCCTGGCTGGGCTGGCAGGCCCTGCCGATAATCATCCTGTTGTCCTCGCTGGTGGGCGCGGTGTGTGGCATCGCCCTGATGGTCATCAAGCGCCGCGGCAAGGAAATACCCATCCCCTTCGGACCCTACCTGGCCATGGCCGGCTGGATCGCTCTGCTGTGGGGTGACACCATCATGTCCCGCTACCTGGGTATGGTCGGAGCAAACTGACGTGGCATTGATCGTGGGTATCACCGGCGGCATCGGCAGTGGCAAGTCCGCGGTAACGGAGCGCTTCGAGCATTTGGGGATCACCGTGGTAGACGCCGACCTGGCCGCCAGGGTGATTGTAGCACCGGGCAGACCCGCCCTCAGCGCCATCGCTGAACACTTTGGACACGATATCATCCAGGCCGACGGGACACTGGATCGGGCGGCCCTGCGCCAGCGCGTATTCAGTGATGAGAACGAACGGCGCTGGCTGGAGCAGCTGACCCACCCGTTGATCGGCCGGGAAATTCTGGCCCAGATCACAGCGGCAAGCTCCGCCTACACCCTACTCAGTTCACCCCTGCTGCTGGAAACCAGCCAGAAGGAACTGGTGGATTGCGTGGTAGTGGTGGATGTACCGGAAGAAACCCAACTGGAACGCACCGTGACGCGCGACGACAATGACCAGGCTCAGGTTAAACGTATCATGGCGGCCCAGATGCGGCGTGAGGACAGGTTGGCACTGGCGGATATCGTGATCGATAACTCCCAATCGCTGGAGGAACTGGACGGGGTGGTGCAGGAGTTACACAAGGAGTTCCTACTCAGGGCAGAGGCTTCCGCGGTCAGTTGAAAACACTCAGGTAAGCGCTATGTGCTAACGACGACCCGGCTGAAACCCCTGCGAGCCAAGGGAGTTAGGGTGCCGGACCTCCTATGTGCTAAATTAATATAAATTAGCAGACAGGTATATGGGCATACTGTATGCTAACTTTAGTTAAATTAGCACTAAATTAGCACATAGGCTTTATCGTGACCAGGATACCAGAACCGCCCCCCGGTATAGAACTGTACTTGCAGAGCCTAGCCGATGGCGAAAAGCCGGGTGTCATGCTGGAAACCATACAGAAAATCCACAGCCACACAGTGGGGCCAGTGGACACCAAAGCCCGGTATCTCCACTGGGACAAACTCAAGTACATCGAGCCGCCAGAGGGTTACACACCAGATCTATACTGGCATGCAATGAAAGCCTCCCGGGCAGCCATCCGGCGGGACCTTCCCTTCGTAGACAAGCACGAGGCCCGGTTCTGGTTCTGCATGCCTGACCCGCTGCTCGCACAAGTGATGTGGATCAGCGAGCAAGCCAGTGGCACACTGGTGGGCGAGCCTGCCCTGACCGACGACAAAGCCAAGCAGCGACACATCATCAACTCGCTCACCGACGAGGCCATCTACTCCAGCCAGCTGGAGGGAGCCAGCACTACTCGCGCTGTCGCACGTGAGATGATCAGGACCGAGCGCAAGCCTATGGATGTCTCCGAGCAGATGATCCTCAACAACTATCGGGCCATGATGTTCATCAAGGAGCATGTGGATGACAATATCACGCCGGCCATGATATTCGCCCTGCAAACGATCCTGGTGGAAAGCACCGACATCCCCGCCGACCGGATAGGCGTGTTCAGGAAAGCTGAAGACAACGTCGTGATTGAAGACCACATGACTGGAGAGTTGCTACACGCACCACCAAAGGTGGAGGAACTTAGCTGGCGGATGGCGTGGCTGTGCAATTTCATCAATGGTAACGTCGACACCGCCGCCCATGCGATTAGCGAAGGTGCTTTCCTTCCGCCCGTATTGCGGGCCATTATCGCCCATTTCGTGGTGGGCTATGATCACCCCTTCTTCGACGGTAACGGACGGACAGCCAGGGCCTTGTTTTATTGGGTCATGGCCCGGGAGGGTTTCTGGCTAATGGAACACCTGTCGATCAGTGCTGAGATCAAGAAGTCCCCGGCTAGCTACAGCAAGGCGTACCTTCATGTTGAGACCGACGAGGGCGATGTCACCTACTTCCTTATGCACCAGTTAGATATTGTGACGCGGGCGATTGATGGGCTGAAAGAGCGGCTACGGGAAAAAAACGCCGAGGTTAAAGAGACAGAAAAGCTGCTCGACAATTCGACCCTGGCTGGCAAGCTCAATCACCGCCAGTTGGTTCTGTTGCAGAATGCGCTCAAAAACCCCGGCCAGACCTACACGGTCAAAAGTCACCAGAACAGCCACCGAGTGGCCAGGCAGACCGCTCGGAACGATTTGGTAGAACTGGTGGACAAGTACGGCTTGCTGGTCGGTGGTATTCAGGGCCGCACCGCCATTTTTACTGCGCCGGCCGATCTGCTGGAGCGTATACATGGACAGTGCTGATTGTCCACAAGCGGAAGCGAACAAAGCGACCTGACACTACCTATCAGATCAAGTCTGAGTTATTACAACCCAGCCGACCGTGGGCCATTTTCGGCCCGCTGCTGCATTTCCGCTCAACCCTTAAACAGTTTCATCACAGCATCAACAATCGGCACATTGGCCGCCGGAAACTGATATCGCGTCAATTCTTCAGCTGCCACCCAGGCCAACGGCTGTCCCTCCAGGCCCTGCGCCTCACCAGTAAAATCCCACACCATGTGAACATCCAGCAGCACCGCTTTGTCACCGTAATCGTGCGTGATTTCCAGCAGAGCGCTGGTGCGGCCAATGGTAATACCCAGCTCTTCGCGCAATTCACGCCTTAGCGCCAGCTCGAGGGACTCCCCCGCTTCCACCTTGCCGCCGGGAAACTCCCACAGGCCCCCCTGGTGTGACTGCGGGGCGCGGCGGGCCAGCAGTATATTGCGGTCCTGATCCAGGATAACGCCCACTGCCACGTGAACCGCCAGTTTATCCGCCACAGTACACTAGGTTCGGTATTCCGCGTTGATACGCACGTAGTCATAGGAAAAGTCGCTGGTCCATACCGCGACGCTGGCGTCCCCGCGATTCAACTCTATGCGGATAACAATCTCTTGTGGCGCCATGGCGGCCACCCCCTGCTCTTCGGTATAGCTACTGGCACGACAGCCATTCTCCGCGATCAGCACGTCGTTGAGATAGACGCCGATCAGTTCCACCCGCAAGTCCCGCACGCCGGCACGCCCGATGGCGGCCAGCAAGCGGCCCCAGTTGGGGTCACTGGCGAACAGTGCCGTTTTCACCAGAGGTGAGTGGGCAATGGTAAAGGCAACGTCCAGGCATTCCTGCTGATCGCCGCCACCATTGACCTGCACCGTCACGAACTTGCTGGCCCCTTCGCCGTCGCGCACCAGCCCCTGGGCCAGGGTGACACAGACTTCTTCTAACGCCTCGTACAGAGCGCGGTACAAGGGAGATTGGGTATCACCAACTGCGGGATTTCCCGCCGCACCGGTAGCGAGTAATACGCAGGCATCGTTGGTGGATGTATCCCCGTCAACAGTAATGCGGTGAAAAGAGGTTTCAACCACGCCGGCCAGCATGTCCTGTAATACCGCTTGCTCTACCGCCGCGTCTGTCGCCAGATAGGCCAGCATGGTCGCCATATTGGGCCGCAGCATACCCGCGCCCTTGGCAATCCCTGTTACCACATAGTCGCAGCCCTCACAGTTGAAACGGACGGACAGGCCCTTGGGCCGTGTATCGGTGGTGAGAATGCCACGCGCCGCATCGGCCCAGCCATCGTCGGACAAGGCTTCGAAGGCGGCTGGAATTGCGTCTTCAATTAGCGCAACCGGTAAAGGCTC
>QNFR01000125.1 GCA_003646405.1 Gammaproteobacteria bacterium | reverse complement strand
TAGGATGTCATCATGACACTGGAACTGCCCTGCAGCACAATCACATTGTTCATGACCGCGCCAATCACCATCAGCAAAAAAGCCACCCAGGCCCATTTGGGCGTTGCCAGCCGGCAGCCCAGCAAGACCGATGAACAGAAATACAGTATCGCTATTTCAAAAAATATCATCCAGAAAATCAGTACGTTGAGCCCGTGCAGGGTCAGTACCATGTAGAAGTCTTCCGCCCCCAGTAAATGGACAGCCTGCCAGCGGGTCAGGCCCACCATGAGTCCGTAGAGCCCTCCTACCAGCAGAAATACCACCGCCGCGACGGCATTGACCTTGATCAGGTTTTCCGCAGGAGCGTTGAACTTGAGTCCGGTATCCGGACAAGTTCTAAAATTGTTGTTCGCCATGTCCTTTCCCCTAGTCCACTACCAGTATTTTGCCGATCATCAGGTGATGACCAATGCCGCAGTACTCATTACAGATCACCGAATATTCGCCGGACGCGTTGGGCGTCAGGGTGAATACGTGTTCGTAATTGGGTACGACCTGAATATTGATATTGGCCGGTTGCAGGGAGAAGCCGTGCTGCCAGTCCAGTGAGGACAGATGGAAGCGATAGGTTTCCCCTTTTTTCAATTCGATAATCGGCCACCAGTCCCACAATCGGGCGATCATGTAGACATCGCCGCCGACAGGTGGCGCGACTACCGGATAATTCCGTGGCCCTTCGGTGCGGACGGTGTATTCGTCCACAAAGGCCTGGGTCGCGGCCTGGAAGTCCTTGGGTGTGGTCTGGTAGGTTTCGGTGCCGAGGTTCTGTTTTCCGACCACGTGCCAGTAGGGCATCATGAAAGTCATCACCATGCCCCAGACAAAGACCAGTGATATCCACAGCAACTCGGATTTGTGAATCGGTTCGTTCCACCATATTTTCTTGGCGGGAGGCGACAGGCTGGACATAGATTAACCCCCTTCTATGCTTTTGGTTGTTTTTAGTTGTGGTGTTTAACGCGCTGGAATCATGATTATTTCCATGATGCCCCAGCCCAGGTATAACACAGCCGGTGAGGCCACGCCTATAAATAGCAGAAGAAACGGGTTGTCCAACAGTTTTTGCATCATTGGCACCTGGCCGGAATCGCCTTGATCTTGATCTGACATGTTTTTTCCTCTCATGCAACTCTATTCAAAGTGCGACATGCTGCCGCACCCGCGCAATAATAACTCCCCCGGGCCAGAACCAGCAAGTTGATAATTCTTCTGAATCAGGAGAATATTGATCTCCATCAAGGAAGCGGGTGTTCGCCTGTAGGTTGTTTGTTGTGGCAGACTACTGACTTTGCGGTTGACAGTCCACCTGCTGCGGGATTGATTCTGGACATTTACCTGATTCTTCAGCTTCGTTCAGCTGTTTCAATAGTCCACTGTAATCGGGGCAATCGTGTCCCGGGTCGCCGCCGGGCGCCTGGTAAATGAATGCACACAGCTGAATCTCCCGCCGCAGTTGGTTCGGGATGCCGCAGTTACCCCTGTTAGTGTACTGTGCCGCTGCCGCGAGCAGGTGCTCCCAGGCTGCGGTGCACTCTACCTGCCAGTGTGCCTCCATCTCGGTTTTGTGGACCGGGATACGCTCGTTGACCGCATCGGCGTCGTCGGCCAGTGACAGAGCCGATAAGAGTGACGATATCAGTAGTAGTATGGCCACACCGGTATGGTTTATCATCAGCCCAAAGACTCCATTGCAGTACACTGGGGCGGGATTGCTTGATACAGATCAACAGTATCTCAGTCCGGGAGTAATAACATTTAATAAAGCAAAACAAGGGGCGCGCAAGAGCGCTTCCATCTCTGGGCGCATTCATGCACGCTAATCGAAACCTTATCCTGTTGTGGGCCACACTGCTCATGCTGGTGGCTGGCGCCAGGGCGGGAGAGCTGAGCCTGAGCGAGGTCCAGCGGGTCTTTCCGGGCGCGCGATCGATAACCCCTCTCAATGACAAGACCCCGGCCTACGCGGTTCGCAGTGAGCACGGGCAGTTGGGCTATGCCTTCACAACTGGAGATCTGGCGCCGATTTCCGCCTACTCGGGCAAGCCTATTAACACCCTGGTCGGGCTGGGCGAAGATGGATTGATTGTGGGTATTGCCATCCTGCACCACGAGGAGCCGATCCTGGTCATTGGCATCTCGGATGATGACATATCCGCGTTTGTCGATCAGTTCATCGGCAAAAAGACCACAGACAAGATCCGAGTGGGTGCCCAGGGCAGGGCGGGATATGTCGGCATCGATGGGGTTTCCGGTGCCACCATAACAACCATGATACTGACCACTTCGGTAAATAAGGCGGTGCATCGGGTGGCCAAGGCCTACGGCATTCCTCGCAGTAATACGCCGGCTATGCCCGGCATGGAAATTGCTGCCACATCGGATGCGGGCTGGGATGAACCCGCCTGGAAGCTGTTGTGGGAAGACCGTATTTTCGAGCTGACAGTCGTCGCCATGGCATTAGTGTTATTGCTGGCGGTGTTGTTCTTCCAGGATTGGCTGGCGAAGCGGACGGTGTTGTTCCACCGCATGCGCGTTGTTTATCTGCTGTTCACGGTCTTTTTTATCGGTTTTTATTGTTCTGCCCAGCTGTCGGTCATCAATTTGCTGGCCTTCTTTCACAGCCTGAGTGGCGGCTTTTCCTGGGATACGCTGCTGATAGAGCCGGTGGTATTTCTGCTGTGGGCGTTTGTGGCAATCAGTATTCTGCTGTGGGGGCGGGGTGTCTACTGCGGTTGGCTGTGCCCATTTGGGGCCGCCCAGGACCTCATTAGCAAATTGGCGACCCGCCTGGGGATAGAGGGCTATCGGCTGCCGCAGATGGTGCACGAGCGCCTGTGGGCGATAAAGTATTTTATCCTGATTGCCCTGGTGGGTTTGTCCCTGGATTCCATGATCAGCGCGGCCAGGCTGGCCGAGGTGGAGCCCTTCAAGACCACCTTTATCCTGCGCTTTGCCCGGGAACCGGTCTTTGTGATATATGCGGTGGCCCTGCTGGCTGTCTCTGCGTTCAATAGCAAATTTTACTGCAAGTATCTGTGTCCCCTGGGTGCGGCAATCAGTTTCGCAACCCGTTTCAGGATATTCGACTGGCTGCGCCGTCGCAGTGAGTGTGCCCACCCGTGCCAGTCCTGTGGGCATCAGTGCCAGATCGCCGCCATCAAACCAACGGGCGAAATCATCGATAATGAGTGTCACTACTGCCTGGAGTGCCAGGTGAGCTACTGGGATGAACACCGCTGTCCGCCGCTGGTGGAGAAACGCAAAAAGCGCGAGGCACGCGTAAAGAGGGCTCAGGAGACCATTGCTTCTGACTCTTGACGAATCCAGAACTTTTGTTGATATGCGTCAAGGTCATTTTCAGGCATAGGCATATTCTACGCAACGCAAACCGCTATTCCTGCGGAGGGGAAAGAAATGAAGAAAACAGTAATACATTGGACAAAGTTGCTGCCCATGGCGGCGGTTCTCACTGGTTTGAGCCTGTCTGGCGGCGCTATCGCCCAGGACAAGACAGACCACCCGGGCGTGTCGCCTGGGGAAATGGCCTACAAGGGCGCGCCTACAACAGCGGGTAAAATGACGCGTGTGGTTAGTCCGGGTGCACCGGATATGACCCAGGCCGAATACGATATTGCCACCAAGATCTTTTTTGAGCGCTGCGCTGGCTGTCACGGTGTGTTGCGCAAGGGCGCGACTGGCAAGCCGCTGACTCCCGATATCACGCAGGAGCGCGGCACCGAGTTCCTCAAGGCGCTGATCAATTACGGCAGCCCGGGCGGCATGCCCAACTGGGGCACCTCTGGCGACCTCACCGAAGAACAAATCGATATCATGGCGCGCTTCCTGCAGCACGAGCCGCCGGTGCCTCCCGAGTGGGGCATGAAGGAGATGAAGGACAGCTGGAAAGTGTACGTGGCTGAAAAGGACCGTCCCAGCAAGTCGCAGCACAAGTACGAAATCGACAATATCATGGCGGTGACCCTGCGTGATTCAGGAGAGGTGGCGCTGATCGATGGCAACAGCAAGGCTATTATCGCCATACTCAAGACCGGTTACGCGGTGCATATCTCCCGGCCATCGGACTCCGGTCGCTATGTATACACCATCGGCCGCGATGCCAGGGTGAGTCTGATCGATTTGTATATGAACCCGCCCAAGGTGGTCGCTGAGATCAAGATCGGCCTGGAAGCCCGCTCGGTGGAGACTTCCAAGTACAAGGGCTATGAGGACAAGATCGCCATTGCCGGCGCCTACTGGCCTCCTCAGTATGTATTGATGGACGGCCCGACCCTGGAGCCGACAAAGATCATGTCTACCCGCGGCATGACTGTGGATACCCAGGAGTACCACCCGGAACCGCGTGTTGCGGCGATCGTGGCCTCGCACAAGCATCCGGAGTTCATCGTGAACGTCAAGGAAACCGGCAAGGTCCTGCTGGTGAACTACAGCAACATGGATGCGCTCAACGTGACCACGCTGGAAGCCGCGCGCTACCTGCATGATGGCGGCTGGGATTCTACTCACCGCTACTTCCTGACGGCGGCGAACAAGTCCAACAAGATCGCGGTGGTCGATGCCCAGGAACGCAAGATCGAAGCCCTGATTGATGTGACCAAGATTCCGCACCCGGGTCGCGGCGCCAACGTTAACGATCCCGAGTACGGTCCTGTGTGGGTCACCTCCGCTCTCGGCAACGAGAATATGACCTTCATCGGCACGGATCCCAAAGGGCACAAGGACAATGCCTGGAAAGTGGTGCGCACCCTGAAGGCCCAGGGTGGCGGCTCATTGTTCGTCAAGACTCACCCCAAGTCGAAGAACCTGTGGGTAGACAACCCCCTGCACCCGGACGCCAAGGTCCACCAGTCTGTGGCCGTGTATGACATCGATAACTTCGACGCGGGTTATGAAGTCCTGCCTATCGCCGAGTGGGCCGATGTGGGTGAAGGTCCTGCCCGGGTGGTACAGCCCGAGTACAACAAGGCGGGCGATGAGGTGTGGTTCTCAGTCTGGAACGGCAAGGATCAAACGTCCGCTATCGTGGTGGTTGATGACAAGACTCGCAAGTTGAAGAAAGTAATCAAGGACAAGCGCCTGATTACCCCGACTGGCAAGTTCAATGTCTACAACACACGCAAGGATGTTTACTAGTACAGTGGCATGAGGCTTAGCTGGCACCCTCGGTGCCGGCAAGCTGGAACTGAAAAGGGGCCTTCATTGAAGGCCCCTTTTTTTTGCTATAAAATACCCCCCCCTGTAGGGTCGAATTCATTCGACCACCGGCACCTCGTCGCGACCCGTCATCCAGATGCAATCCCAATGGGGGTAATCGCCAATATCCTGAACCAAACCCGCTCGCAATGGATTGGCAACGATATATCGGGCAATTGTGCGAATATCCTCATCCTTTCTGATGGCGCGGTCGTAATATGCTTTCGGAGTTCGCGAACGAGCAGGCGTACTGGAGTGATATCCGTGAATATAGGGCAGCGGTCGCGGGTAATTGTGGTGATGCTATAGATTTGGTGGCGCATGGAATAACGCCCTCTGCGCAGTGCGTCGTAGGACATGGTGACCTCCTTGTCTCCAATAGTTCCTGGCCGAATAAATTCGTCCCTACAATAGTGGTCTGTTTACTCGATTGGGGGAAGGTTGGTTTTTAATCTATTTTGACTACAGAGCACTACCAGTTCAGGGTAAGTTTTAACGCCACAGAGCGTTCAGCGCCATACAGGTTTTCGGTTGAAGCGATGTAACTCTTGTCCGTCAGGTTGAGTAACTCCAGCGCCAGTTGGTACTGTCGTTCCCTGCCCAGGTCCATACCCGTTGCGATATTGGCGGTAACCCAACTGTCTTTATCATCCAGCACGCTGCGCACGGTGCCCGGCTCTTTCAGGTCGGAACTCGACTCGCCGCGCAGGTAAATATCTGTCCATATAGTCGGCGCGGCGGCCAGTGCGCCTTCCCAACGCAATCCTACGCGCCCGGCCAGTGCGGGAACACCTGAGTCCCAGGTGGAGAATTTCTCAAACTCATTACGCCGCTTCATCCACGTTAGATTGGTGTAGGGCTGCAGGCCCCATGGGCCGTCGAGATATGTGAGGTATAGCTCGACGCCATACGCCCGGGATTCGCCGATGTTGAGGTAGATACGGTCCCGTGAGCCGGGGCAGTTGTCCTGTGCCGCACAAGGCTGGTGGTGAATATAGTCCTTGGACTCCGTGTAAAACGCGGTGGCATCGAGTACCAGGTTATTTTTCTGCAGGCGCATACCCATCTCATAGTTGATGGATGTCTCGGGGTCCAGGTTGGGG
>QNFR01000124.1 GCA_003646405.1 Gammaproteobacteria bacterium | reverse complement strand
CTAAAACCGCCCGGCGACAATATCGACCAGATTATCCTGCTAATAGCCCCTTTCCCGCAGCCCCACGCCAACCTGATAGATCGCTATCTGGTGGCGGCGGAAACCGTGGATATTGAGCCGGTCATCCTGCTCAACAAAACCGACTTGCTGGATAATGACCCCGCCCTGCGGCAGCGCATGGACGAGTTGCTCGCCATTTACCCCACCCTGGGCTACCGCGTGCTGCACACGACCATCAAGCACAGTGCTTTGGAGGAATTGCACCGCGCGCTGCGCGAACGTGTCAGTGTCTTCGTGGGTCAGTCGGGTGTGGGTAAGTCCTCGCTGGTGAACGTGCTGTTGCCCGAGGCTGAGCTGCGAGTGGGCGCCTTGTCTCAGAACACGCAAAAAGGCACTCACACCACCACCACCGCCCAACTCTTCCACCTGACTAATGGCGGCAGCCTGATCGACTCGCCGGGTATACGCGAGTTCGGGCTGTGGCATATGAGCAGGGAACAGGTAGAACAGGGTTTTCGCGAGTTTCAACCCTTGCTGGGCAATTGCAAGTTTCGCGATTGCCAGCATCAACAGGAACCCGGTTGCGCCATTCTGCAAGCTGTAGAGTCGGGTGTGATCAGCGAGGGTCGAATGGACAGTTACAGGCGTATTGTAGCCAGCCTGGACGAGGTCTGACCGCGGCAATCAACAACCGTGGCGCTGCAACGCCCACGCCACATGCTCGCGCACCAACTCCGACGGGAACTCCCTGCGCTCGAGTAAGGCCGATGTCACGGCCTCCGACGTGGGCGCATTGCCCAGCGCCACCGCCAGGTTGCGCAGCCAGCGCTCATAACCGATACGCCGGATCGCCGAGCCCTCGGTTTTTGCCAGGAAGGTACTCTCGTCCCATAAAAACAGTGCCACCAGCTGCGCATCCGCCAATTCGTGACGGGGTTGAAAATCGCCTTCGCCGGTAGCTTGTGCAAACTTGTTCCACGGGCATACCAACTGGCAGTCATCACAGCCAAAAATACGGTTGCCCAGCAACGGGCGCAGGGCCGGGTCAATGCTGCCTTTGTGCTCGATCGTCAGGTAGGAGATGCACTTGCGCGCATCCAGCTCAAAGGGTCCGTTGAAAGCGTCTGTCGGGCACAGTTCCAGGCAGGCGGTACAAGTGCCGCAATGCTTGATGTGCTGCGGCGCATCCACTGGCAGTGGCAGGTCGGTATAGATCTCCCCCAGGAAAAACCAGGAGCCCGCATCCGCATTGATCAGCAGGGTGTTCTTACCAATCCAGCCCAACCCGGCCCGCTCGGCCACCGCCCGCTCCAGCACCGGGGCGCTGTCCACAAAAGCGCGGTAGTGCCCACCCCCGGCCTGTTCTTCGATGCGTTTCGCCAGCTGCGCCAGGCGCTTGCGAATCAGCTTGTGGTAGTCTCGTCCCAGGGTGTAGCGCGAGATATACGCCTTGTCTGATGCTGCCAGCACCTCCAGCGGTTGTGTGTCCTGCGCCAGGTAATCCATGCGCAGCGACAGCACCCGACAGGTGCCCGGCACCAGTTCCTGCGGCCGCGCCCGCTTGCTGCCGTGGCGCGCCATATAGTCCATACTCCCGTGATAACCCGCATCCAGCCACTTTTGCAGGT
The DNA here is from genome assembly GCA_003646405.1 of Gammaproteobacteria bacterium. GTDB lineage: Bacteria > Pseudomonadota > Gammaproteobacteria > Pseudomonadales > Halieaceae > JBALVO01. Next base: position 4,859 of record QNFR01000124.1, on the reverse strand, counting down.
AAGCCTCGTGCTCCCCCAGGTCCACATCGGTGATGCCCACCTGCTGAAAACCGAGCTCGGTCGCCCATTGCCGGATTTGATCTGCCAGCAGTTTCTCTTCTTGCGATGTAAGTTGTTGGGACAAAACAAGTCACGCTCGGGTCACATGTGGGTATAATTCTGCCAGAATTGGGTTTTAACTGTTGTACTTCTTTCGGCGAGGGGTAGTGGCATTAGTTGCCGGCGCCGGAAGTGAGTTTTACCCCCTTCAGGACACGCTACAAGCACATACCCATAAAAAGGTAGCAGAACCAATGCTAGGAACCGAAAAACTCTACACCGCAGAACAAACCCGCGCCCTGGATCACTGCGCGATCCACGACTACAAAATCCCGGGAATCACCCTGATGTCCCGTGCCGCCACCGCCGCATTTCGCGCTCTGCTCGATAGCTGGCCCAACCCGGAGTGCATCCAGGTGCTGTGCGGCACCGGTAACAACGGTGGTGACGGCTTCCTGATGGCGGACCTGGCCCACAAGCGCGGTATTCCCGTTACCGTGCTGCAAATCGGTGATCCGGAAAAAATCGGCGGCGATGCACTGCTGGCAAGAAACCAGGCCCGGGCTAACGGTGTGGAGATATTGCCGCTGGAGGAGGCGCCACTGATGTCTGTGGGAGTGATCGTGGATGCTATGCTGGGCACCGGTCTGGGAGGGGATGTGCGTGGTGAGTATCTCGAGGCGATTCAGGCCATCAACGCCAGCGGCGCCTCCGTGCTGGCTGTGGACATTCCCTCCGGACTTTGCGCGGATACCGGGAGAGTGCTGGGTAAAGCCGTGCATGCTGACCTGACGGTGACCTTTATCGGGCTGAAGCGCGGCCTGTTTACCCTGGACGCGGCGGATTACACCGGCGCGGTGCGGTTTTCTGATTTAGGCGTACCACCGGAGGTGTATACCTCGGTACCCTGCGACTGCGGTCGTCTGGAACTGGAGCCCCTGTTGCAGCGTCTGCCGCCACGTCCCGCCAAAGCGCACAAAGGCCTGTATGGCACCGTGTTGATAGTGGGTGGTGATTACGGCATGGCCGGCGCGGCGGCCATGGCCGCCGAGGCCGCCCTGCGTTGTGGCGCCGGCCTGGTGCGGGTTGCCACCCGACCCGAGCATGTGGCGGCGCTGGTGGCGCGCACCCCGGAGGTGATGACCAGCGGGGTCAATTCCGGGGAAGACTTCACGCCGCTGCTGGAATCCGCCGATGTGCTGGTGGTGGGTCCCGGCCTGGGGCAGTCTCCCTGGTCGGAGCATTTACTGGCGCTGGCCGCCGCCAGTGGCAAGCCCATGGTGCTGGACGCGGACGGACTCAACCTGCTTGCTGCGGGTTGTCTTGGAGAGGGTCAGGGTGCAGCCGAACACCACAATAACCGGGTGCTGACACCCCATCCCGGTGAGGCCGCCCGCCTGCTGGGAAATACTACCGGCGCGGTGCAGGCCGACCGTTTTGCCGCGGTGCAGGCCCTGCAACAGCGTTATGGCGGTGTCGCTATCCTCAAAGGTAATGGTAGCCTGATCGCCGGGGCCGGGCAGTTGTTGCTCAGCGACTACGGCAACCCCGGTATGGCCAGCGGCGGCATGGGCGATGTGCTCAGCGGAGTGATCGGTTCCCTGCTGGCCCAGCACCTGCCGCCGCTCGAAGCGGCTGCCCTGGGCGTGTGCCTGCACGGCGCGGCGGCGGATATTGCCGCGCAGGGGGGGAAGCGTGGTCTGGCGGCCACCGATCTTATCCCCGAGATGCGCGCCTTGCTGGGATGAGCGTGGGGATGAGTAGTGCACCGCTCGATATCATCGCGCCCGACGAGGCGTCCATGGTGGCCTGCGGAGCACAGCTTGCCGCGGCCTGCGAGCCGGGCTTGGTGGTGTTCCTGCAGGGCGAATTGGGTATGGGAAAAACCACGCTCAGCAGAGGCTTCATGCTGGCGCTGGGTCACAGCGGAGCGGTAAAGAGCCCCACCTACACATTGGTCGAGCCCTATCGATTGGCAGAACTGCAGGTGTACCACTTTGACCTCTACCGCCTGGGTGATCCCCTGGAGTTGGAGTTCATGGGAATTCGGGATTATTTCACAGAAGAGTCGATTTGCCTGGTGGAATGGCCACAGCGTGGCACGGGAGTTTTGCCCCCGGCGGATTTAGTGATTAACATAGAGCGAGAAGGTCTGGGGCGCAGGCTGACATTGCGAGCGGCCACGGCGCTGGGGAGTACCGTGGTAACGCGCATGCGGGCCTCGCCGCCAACGGCATGACCGGTCGCAGGTCTGAACCAGGCGATTAATAAAAGGCAGGAGTGATATGAGCAGGGCGTGGGTCGGTGCGATCCTGGGTTTGCTGGCAGCTTCCTCCGCATGGGCGGCGGAGGTGCACGAGGTGCGCCTGTGGCGCGCGCCGGATCACACCCGTATTGTGTTTGACCTCACCGGCCCCTCCGAGCACAAGCTCATCGTACTGGATAACCCCAGGCGTATTGTGCTGGATATGGAAAACGCCACACTCAAGGCTAATCTGGAGGCCCTGAAACTGGATAACACCCCGGTGGTGCGCATCCGCTCCGGCGTGCGTGATGGTGACGACCTGCGCGTGGTGCTGGATATCAATGCCGTGGTCAATCCCCGCAGCTTCGCCCTCAAGGCTAACGATAAGGCCGGCGACCGTCTGGTGCTGGACCTGTACGACAGAGAAACCAAAACCTCTGTGGTTAAAAAGAGCGTCAAGCAATCCGCCAAGCGCGACATCATCATCGCTATCGACGCCGGACACGGTGGTGAGGACCCGGGGGCGACGGGGCCCAAACGCCTGCGGGAAAAGGACGTGGTGCTGAGCATCGCCAAAGAATTAAATGCCCTGTTCAAGGCGGACAAGGGCTTCCGGCCGACCATGATCCGCAGCGGTGATTACTACGTCAGTCTCAGGGGGCGTCGCGACCTGGCCCGCAAACGGCAGGCGGATCTGTTCGTCTCTATCCATGCCGACGCGTTCAAGCGCAAGGAGGCCAACGGCGCGTCGGTGTATGCCCTGTCTACGCGCGGCGCTACCAGCACGGCTGCCCGTTATCTGGCACAGCGCGAGAACTCAGCGGACCTGGTGGGCGGTGTCAGCCTGTCGGATAAAGACGATGTGCTGGCGGGTGTGCTGGCCGACCTGTCCATGACCTCCACCCTCGATACCAGCCTGAAATTGGGCGACAAGGTGCTGCGCAAGGTGGACAACGTGGCCAAACTACACAAGCGCAATGTCGAGCAGGCGGGCTTTGCGGTACTTAAATCACCGGATATTCCCTCCATTCTGGTGGAGACGGGATTTATATCCAACCCCGGGGAGTCGAAAAAACTGGCGACCAGCAGCTACCGCAAGAAAATGGCCAGAGCCATTCACCAGGGCATCAGGGACTGGTTCCTGGCGCACCCGCCCTCCAACACTCTGATCGCCTGGCAGCGGCAGCAGGATGGCCGGCAATACACTATCGCCAGTGGTGATACACTCTCGGGCATCGCGCAACGTTTTAATGTCTCCCTGTCTGATCTGAGAAATCGTAACAGCATCAGTGGTTCCAGAATCAGGGTGGGGCAAAAGTTGACCATCCCGACAACCTGATAGCAGTCTCCCCCATGTCTCGAATTCATTTGCTCAGTTCCAGGCTGGCCAACCAGATTGCCGCTGGCGAGGTGGTAGAACGCCCCGCCTCGGTGGTGAAGGAAGTGTTGGAGAACAGCCTGGATGCGGGCGCCACCCGGGTGGATATCAATGTGGAATCCGGCGGAGGCAAACTGATCCGCATTCGCGATAACGGCGCCGGTATGGCTCCCGACGACCTGCCCATGGCCCTGGCCCGCCACGCCACCAGCAAAATCTCCTCGCTGGAAGATCTGGAACAGGTAAGCAGCCTGGGCTTTCGCGGTGAGGCGCTGGCCAGTATAGGCTCCGTGTCCCGCCTGACTCTCACCAGCAACGACCGGGAGCAGGGGAGTGAGGGCAGCAGCGCGGCCTGTGAAGGGCGCGACATGGCCGTGCAGGTAAAGCCTGCCCCCCATCCCCGGGGCACCACGGTGGAAGTGCGCGACCTGTTCTTTAATACCCCGGCCCGTCGTAAATTCCTGCGTACCGAAAAAACGGAGTTTAATCATCTGGAAGAAGTGGTGAAGCGCCTGGCTCTGTCGCGTTTCGACGTGGCCTTCAGCCTGCGCCACAACGGCAGGGTCCTGCACAACCTCAAGCCCGGTAACACCCAGGCGGAGCGCCAGCGGCGTGTGGCCACCGTATGCGGTCCGGCTTTTATGGAACAGGCCCTCTATATCGAGGCAGACGTGCCGCCTTTGAAATTATGGGGCTGGGTGGGCCTGCCTACCTTCTCCCGCAGCCAGGCGGATCTGCAGTACTTTTTCGTCAACGGCCGGGTCATTCGCGACAAGCTGATCGCCCACGCTGTGAAGCAGGCCTACCGGGACGTGCTTTACCATGGTCGTCATCCGGCCTTTGTGCTGTACCTGGAACTGGACCCGGCTCAGGTGGATGTGAACGTGCACCCCACCAAGCACGAGGTACGTTTTCGCGATGGTCGCGCCGTGCATAATTTTATTTTTTCCAGTCTGCACCGGGCGTTGGCGGATGTACGGCCGGTGGATCAACTGCCAGACAACGTGGTTGTAGCAGAGGATGGCACCACCATCGATACCGAAACCGGTGAGATCCGGGCCCAGGGCGGGTTGGCGTGGAGTGTTGCCGAGCCGGGGTATAGCGGGAATGTGGGGGGTGACCGCAGGGCACCCGGTGAAGCAGGGCAGGTGGTGCGCGGCGCGCACCCTACGATGGGTTATGGCGGGAATACGGGCG
>QNFR01000123.1 GCA_003646405.1 Gammaproteobacteria bacterium | reverse complement strand
TTGCGAGTACGTGGACAAGGCCGAGGTGCTGGCCATCGAACGGGCCAAGGCCCTGTTCGGCGCAGACTACGCCAACGTGCAGCCACATTCCGGTTCCCAGGCCAACGCGGCGGTTTTTCTGGCCCTGTGCAGCCCGGGGGACACGATACTGGGCATGAGCCTGGCCGACGGCGGCCATCTCACCCACGGCGCCAAGCCCAACTTCTCGGGCAAGACCTACCACGCGGTGCAGTACGGCCTCAAAGAAGGTACCGGCGAAGTGGACTACGACCAGGTAGAGGCTCTCGCTCTGGAGCACAAGCCGAAAATGATTGTGGCGGGTTTCTCCGCTTACTCCCGCGTTATGGACTGGGCCCGCTTCCGCGAGATCGCCGACAAGGTGGGCGCCTATTTAATGGTAGATATGGCCCACGTGGCGGGCCTGATCGCCGCCGGCGTCTACCCCAACCCGGTACCCCATGCCGATGTGGTCACCTCCACCACCCACAAAACCCTGCGCGGCCCCCGCGGCGGCCTGATCCTGGCCAAAGCCAACGAAGAACTGGAGAAGAAATTCAATTCTGCAGTATTCCCCGGTAGCCAGGGCGGCCCCCTGATGCACGTGATCGCCGCCAAAGCGGTGGGTTTCAAGGAAGCCCAGGGCCCGGAGTTTGTAGATTACCAAAAGCAGGTGGTGGTCAATGCCCGGGCGATGGCGGCGACGTTTATCGAGCGGGGCATCAGTATCGTCTCTGGCGGCACCGACAACCACCTGATGCTGGTGGACCTGATCGGTAAGCCCTATACGGGTAAAGATGCCGATGCGGCGCTGGGCACGGCCAATATCACCGTCAACAAGAACGCGGTCCCCAATGACCCCCGCTCGCCGTTCATTACCTCCGGCCTGCGGGTCGGTACGCCGGCTATTACTACCCGTGGATTCGGTGTGGCCGAGACGGTTGAGCTGACTGGCTGGATGTGTGATGTGTTGGAGGCGCTGGAGAACGGCACGTCTGAGCAGGTGATTGCTGAGGTTAAGAGCAAGGTCCTGGAGGTCTGTGCCAAGTTTCCGGTTTATGGTTAGCAGCCTTTGGATGTTAATCTTCAGCCACTTAGAATAACGAGGTAAGCCCATGCACTGTCCATTTTGTGCTGCACAGGACACTAAAGTCATAGACTCACGCCTGGTGGCCGAGGGCGATCAGGTGCGGCGTCGCAGGGAATGCCTGAGCTGCGCCGAACGCTTTACCACCTATGAGGTGGCTGAGCTGGTGATGCCGAAAATCATCAAGCAAAATGGCAACCGCGAACCCTTCGATGAAGAAAAGCTGCGCTCCGGTTTCCTGCGCGCGTTAGAAAAGCGCCCCGTATCCGTGGAGAATATCGAGGCGGTCATTAACCATATTAAACACACTCTGCGGGCCACCGGTGAGCGCGAGATACAATCCCTGGTGCTGGGCGAGTTGGTGATGGAGAATCTCAAGCAACTGGATCAGGTCGCGTACGTGCGTTTCGCATCTGTTTACCGAAGTTTCCAGGATATCGCAGAATTTCGTGATGAAATAGAGCGGCTGGAAGCAGAGCCGAACAACCAGTAACCCGGCCCCCGACCCTGCCCATGGATTCTCATTTCGACACCCGCATGATGGCGCGCGCCCTGCAACTGGCACGCCGCGGGAAGTATTCCGCCGTGCCCAATCCCCATGTGGGTTGTGTACTGGTGCTGGACGGTCATGTGATCGGTGAGGGGTTTACCCAACCGGCCGGCGGTAACCACGCGGAAATCCAGGCCCTGCAAGCTGTCGCCCAGGATGCCGCCGGCGCCACCGCCTACGTGACACTGGAACCGTGCAGTCATCACGGTAAAACCGGGCCGTGCGCCGATGCCTTGATCAACGCCGGGGTGAGCAGGGTCGTGGCCGCCATGCAGGATCCCAACCCGGTGGTGGCGGGCCAGGGCCTGGAGAAATTGCGTGAGGCCGGTATTGCTGTGGAATGCGGACTGCTGGAGGCCGAAGCGCGCCAGGTTATTGCGGGGTTTGTTGCCCGTATGAGTCGCGGTCGGGGCAGGGTGCGGGCCAAATTGGCCATGTCACTGGATGGACGCACCGCCATGGCATCGGGTGAGAGCCAGTGGATTACCGGCCCGGCGGCCCGACAGGATGTGCAGCGCCTGCGCGCCATGAGCTGCGCCATTGTGACCGGCGTGGGCACGGTTTTGGCTGATGACTGCGCCCTCACGGTTCGCGCTGATGAATTGGGTATGGCCGGGCAGGGCGCCACATTGGCCGCCAGCCGCCAGCCCCTCAGGGTGGTAGTGGATTCCAGCCTGCGAACCCCGGATACTGCAAAAATACTGGATGGCAGCACGCCCACCCTGTTGTGCCATGACGAGGCTATCGATGCGCCACGTAATATTGTCGCCACCGGGGTGGACCGGCTGCCCCTGCCCTGTGGTGAAAACGGCCTGGATCTGGTCCGTTTGCTGGATTACCTCACGGCGCGGCAATGCAATGAAATTCTGGTAGAATCTGGCCCCCGCCTGGCCGGCGCCCTGTTACAGGCCGGGTTGCTGGATGAGTTGATCGTGTACATGGCGCCCGCCCTGTTGGGTGACAGGGCGCGCCCCCTGCTGGAACTGCCGCTGGAGCACATGGTGGACAAGGTGCAGTTGCAGGTGGAGGATGTGCGCAAAGTGGGTCAGGACTGGCGCTTTACCGTAATACCTTGCTGATTCCGGCAGTGGATTCTGGTGACAACTGCAGAATCGAATTTATTCGCCATAGCGTCGGCATGTGCGACAGGGTGAGAGTTTAAAGGAGCAATATGTTCACAGGCATTATCCAGGCTGTAGGTGAAGTGGCCGCCATGGCACCCAGCGGCGGCGACCTGCGCCTGCACATCAATACTGGCAAACTGCCCTTGGGCGATGTCGCCCTGGGCGACAGTATCTGTACCAACGGTGTGTGCCTGACGGTGATAGAGCTGCCCGGCGATGGCTACTGGGCGGATGTGTCGGTGGAGTCGCTCAATTTTACCACGCTGGGTGACATGAAGCCCGGGTCGCGGGTGAACCTGGAAAAAGCCCTGACGCCACAAAGCCGCCTGGGCGGGCATATCGTCAGCGGCCATGTGGATGGCGTTGGCGAAGTCGTGAGTTTGCAAGAAGATGCCCGCTCCATTCGCGTGGTACTACGCGCCCCTGATGAACTGGCCAAATATATCGCCCACAAGGGCAGTATCTGCGTTGATGGTACCAGTCTCACCGTGAATGCGGTGAGCGGCGCGGAATTTGATCTGAACATCATTCCCCAGACCATGGCAGAGACTATTTTCGGACAATACCGGGCGGGTAGCCGGGTGAACCTGGAGGTGGACGTGATCGCTCGCTACCTGGAGCGCCTGGTGCAGGGCGATGCTGCCGCGGATCCCAAAGCGGCGGGTCTGTCGCTGGACACCCTGGCCGAGAACGGCTTTCTGCGCGACTGAGCGCGGGCTATCGGAACAAAAACTATGCAAGTAAATACCGTAGACGAACTGATCAGTGATATTCGGCAGGGCCGCATGGTGGTACTGCTGGACGATAACGCCGATAGCCATAACGAAGGGGTGGTGATGGTGGGCGCGGAGCACTGCGACGCCAACCACGTGAACTTTATGGCGCGCCAGGCCCGCGGGCTGGTCTGCCTGACCCTGACTGAAGAACGCTGCCGACAGCTGGACCTGCCCCCCATGGTGGCCGATGCCATGGGTGAAAAATCCAATTTCACGCTCTCGATTGAAGCCAGCGTGGGCATCGATACCGGTATTTCCGCGGGAGATCGCGCCCGCACCGTGCAGGCGGCGGTCGCGCCTTACGCCAAACCGGCGGATATCGTGCAGCCCGGGCATATTTTTCCCCTGACCGCCGTACCGGGCGGGGTTTTGACCCGGGCCGGCCACACCGAGGCCGCCTCCGATTATGCGCGCCTGGCCGGTTTGCTGCCGGCCGCCGTGATCGCCGATATCCTGACGTCGGAGGGGGTGGTGGCCGACGGCCCCGCCCTGCGCGAGTTTGCTACAAAGCACAACCTGAAAATCGGCACCATCGCCGACCTTATCCATTTCCGGATGGTGAACGAGCGCACCATACGCCGTATCCGTGAGGGCGCTATCCAGACCGAGTACGGCGATTTCCAGTTGACGGTCTATCGCGACCAGACCACAGGTGACGTGCATATGGCTATCTCGCGTGGCGATATTGTGCCGCACGAACCAACCCTGGTGCGGGTGCACGTGCAAGCCGTATTGCGTGACCTGTTGACCAGCAAGATACCCGGACAGGCGACCTGGAATATGGGCAAATGCCTGCAGCGCGTGGCTGAGAATGGGCGCGGTGTGATCGTATTATTAGCCCGGGCGGAGGGCCCGGAGCAGTTGTTGGCCAGCATTGATATGGCCCTGGGTGAGGCGACACCAGCCGCGGCGATGAGCCCTGACAACTATACCACGGTGGGCCTGGGCTCGCAGATTCTCAAAGACCTGGGGGTGGGAAAAATCCACCTGATGGGCGCGCCGATCAAGTACAATGCGATTTCCGGCTTCGGCCTGGAAGTGCTGGATTTCGTGGACCCGGGGTAGGGTGCGTACCGCGCGCCATTAAAGGAGAGACTCAACAATGCGCAACATCAAAACAATCGAAGGGACATTCACCGATGGCAAGGGCAACTACGCCATTGTCGTGGGCCGCTGGAACAGTTTTGTGGTGGAGCACCTGCTGGAAGGCGCCATCGACACCCTGCGTCGCCACGGTGTGGATGACGAGCACATCACCATAGTGCGCGCTCCCGGCGCCTTCGAAATTCCCCTGGTCTGCAAGAAAGTCGCCGCAAAGGGCAATGTGGACGCCATTATCGCCCTGGGCGCGGTCATTCGCGGCGGCACCCCCCACTTCGAATATGTAGCTGGCGAGTGCACCAAGGGTCTGGCCATGGTGAGCATGGAACATGGCGTGCCGGTATCCTTCGGTGTACTGACCGTGGACACCATCGAGCAGGCGGTGGAACGCTCCGGCACCAAGGCCGGCAACAAAGGCGAAGAGGCCGCCATGTCCGCGTTGGAAATGGTCAGCCTGCTGGGCAAGCTGGACTGAATGAGCAGGCCCGCCCGCAACACCCTGGCCGCCGAGCGGCGCAAGGCCCGCCACTATGGTATGCAGGCCCTGTACCAGTGGCATATGGCCGGCGCGTCCCTGAACGATATCGAAGCGGAATTTCGCGCGGATTATGACTTCAGTCATGTGGATCTAACGTATTTCCAGGCCCTGCTGCACGAGGTTCCCGCTTGTGTGGATGAACTGGACGCGGCTCTGGAGCCCCTGCTGGATAGAAAGCTGAACGAGTTGGACCCCATTGAGCGCACCGTGCTGCGCATGGGTATGTACGAGCTGACCCGGCGCCTCGATGTGCCCTACAAGGTGGTAATCAACGAAGAGGTGGCCCTGGCCAAAAAGTTCGGCGCCACCGACAGCCACAAATACATCAACGGTGTGCTGGACAAGGCGGCCCGCGAGTTGCGCAAGGTCGAGATCGACGCGGCATCCTGATGCCTCCCCCCTCTGAATTTACCTTGATCTACCGCTATTTCTCCGCCCTGGGACGCGGCGACGCCGTGGACCTGTCGGTGGGGGACGACTGCGCCATCCTGCGCCTGGAGGAGGGCGAACGCCTCGCTACATCAGTAGATACCATGGTAGTGGGTGTTCACTTTCCAGAGGACAGTTTCCCCGAGGATGTCGCTTTTCGCGCCGTATCCGCGGCGGCCAGCGACCTGGCGGCCATGGGTGCGCGGCCCCTGGGTATGACGGTGGCGCTGACCCTGCCCGAGGTGGATGAATTCTGGTTGCAGACCTTTAGCCAGGGCCTGGCGGCGGCCGTATCTGAATACCAACTGCCCCTGGTCGGTGGCGATACCACCCGTGGGCCATTGACTATTACTGTTCAGGTGATGGGCGCCCTGCCCATGGACCGGGCCTTGCTGCGCGCTGGCGCCCGGGTGGGGGATAACGTCTATGTGTCCGGTACACTCGGGGATGCGGCGGGCGGCCTGGCCTTTTTGCAAGAGCAATGGCAACCAGAGCCCGATGCCGCCGAGTACCTGCTGGAGCGCTTCAACCGCCCCCGCGCCCGCATCGCCCTGGGCCGGGAGTTGCTGGGGCGCGCCACCGCCGCTATCGATATCTCTGATGGGCTACTGGCCGATGCCGGGCATATAGCCGCGGCCAGCGGCGTGAAAATCCGTATTGAGCCGGCGTTGTTACCCCTGTCGGCCGAATTGTCCTCCTACAACACCCAAAAATTCCAGGACACCCACGATTCTTCCCCAAAACTCCAGGACACCCACCATTCATCCGACCAGGTCATACAATGGGCGTTGACCGGCGGCGACGATTACGAGCTGTGCTTCTGCCTGCCTGTGGGCAAAGAGCCACCCGAAGATTGCACTCTCATCGGCAGGGTAGAAGCAGGCCAGGGCGTGGATTGCGGGCTGGATATTGACATTAAGGCCGGTTACCAG
>QNFR01000122.1 GCA_003646405.1 Gammaproteobacteria bacterium | reverse complement strand
CCATCCTGGCAGTAGCGCTCGCTGGCTGCGCCGGCACGGACCCTCTCACCGGTGCTAGCCAGAATCAGGTGATATCGGTGCAATACGGTACACTTGAGAATGTGCAACAGGTGGCGATGTCGCCCTCATACGGTAAGGGCGCAGCGATAGGTGGCGGCCTCGGGCTGCTGGCGGGAAGCACCGGCTCCACTGCCACCCAGGTTGGTGCCGCCGCCGCAGGTGCGTTGATCGGCGCCTTTGTCGCGAAGGAGAGCGCTGGCAAGGCTGATAGATATACGGTCTCGCTGGTAAACGGTGGCACCATCGCCATTGTGAGTGAGCATCACGATCTGGTGGCGGGTGATTGTGTATCGATCGAGCAGGGCAAGCACGCCAATATCCGGCGGGTCTCCCCGGAGATGTGCTCAACCCCGAGTTCGCACGCGGCATACGGCGCCATGCACTCCTCTGTCGTGCAAGATGCGGGCGAGTGTGCAACAGCGAAACAGGAATTACTGAAAGCCACGACTGAGGAGCAAACAGATATTGGCTACCGCAAAATGAAGGCGCTCTGCGAATAAAGTGGCGCTCTTCCAGCTACTAGAATTAAGACGTACCGATGAAACAACGCTTTGCCCGATGGTTGCTGCAAATCACTGGCTGGCAGTTTGAGGGCGCGCGCCCCGACTATGACCGCTACGTTCTGATCGCGGCACCGCACACCTCCAACTGGGACTTCGCCCTTATGCTGGCCTTCGCCGCGGCATTCGATATCAAGGTCACCTGGATGGCCAAGCACAACCTGTTTTTTTGGCCTATGGGATGGTTTATGCGAGCGATGGGCGGTATGCCGATTATCCGGCACAAAAACACGAATGTGGTCGACTCCATGGTGGAAATATTCAAAACTGCCTCTCAATTGGTGCTGGTTGTGCCCACTGAAGGTACGCGCGAACGAACAGAGCATTGGAAATCAGGGTTCTATCACATCGCCCGGCAGGCCGGGGTACCCATTGTGCCCTCTTTCCTGGATTTCTCGCGCAAACGTGGCGGATTCGGTCCTCCCCTGGAAACCACCGACGATGCGCGTGCTGATATGCAGTACTTCCGCGATTTCTATACTGGGATGAAGGGAAAGTTTCCGGATAAATTCGGACCGATAAGGCTCAGGGAGGAGGAAGATCGGGAGAGTCCTCGGTAGTAGCGCACTGTCACAAATGAAGTGTGGAGGTAGAGTATGCGCTTACCCTGGAACGTACAACGCCTGCAAAATGCAAGCTTTTTGAGGTCTGTGCGGGCTCTCTTATGTACGACTCTTAGAAATTTATTTGTCGATACCGTTCAAAGAAATGGTGCCGCATCTGTCTCTTGCTCTGTGGCCAATTTGCCTTCCCTCCAATTGCGTATGCGTAACTGGCCATTCTCCACCAGGGAATAAGCTGCCGGCACGACCACCAGCGTCAAAATTGTAGAAGTGACCATGCCGCCGATGACCGCAACGGCCAGAGGGCCGTTCGTATCTGCGCCCGCACCGAAACCAAGGGCGGCCGGTAACATGGTAACGATGATCGTCAGTGAGGTCATCAGTACCGGCCGCAATCGCACCGGGCAGGCCTCCAGCAGAGCCTCGTTGATGCCCCTCCCTTCTGCGCGCAACTGGTTTGTAAGATCAATAAGCAGGATGGAGTTTTTGGCGACCAGGCCCATCAATAATACCAGCCCCATCATGGAAAATATATTCAGCGTCATATCAGCAAGCCAGAGTCCGGCCACACCGCCAACGATCGCCAGTGGCTGGGCCAGCATGATAACAAAGGGCTGAATAAATGAATTGAACTGGCTGGCCAGCACCATATACACCAGTACAATCGCCGATATAAAAGCAAACAGCATATACTCACCTGTTCGCTCTAATTCCTCTGAGCGGCCAGTCATTTTCACGTGATAGCCCTGCGGAAGCATTTCCTTGGCGGTTTGTCTGATGATCTCCGCGCCCTCACCTTCGGAAACAATAGGTGTCGCATAAAAATTTCCGGAGTAGCGCATATCATATCGAGTGACCACCGCCGGGCCTACACCCGGCTTAAGGCTCGCTACGGTGTCCAGGCCAACCAATTGTCCATCGCGACCGCGCAGGTAAATGCGGCGTAAATCCGCTGGCACCTGAAAGTCGCTTTCATCGGCCTTTAGTCGCACATCATAACGCTCGCCATCACCAGGCAAGTCGTTATACTTCGCTACATCAAGGCCTCCCGCCAACACGTTAACTGCCAGTGCAATATCGCGGCTTGAAATTCCAATGTCCCGGGCACGGGTACGATCTATCTGCAGCGTGAGCTGCGGTAATTCCATCTGCATATCCAAATCCACATTGCCGCCAAGTTCCGGCAGTGCGTTGAGTTTGTTCAGAAGTTTATGACTCCAAAACTCGATACCGGCAACGTCAGGCCCCAGCAGCACGAATTGTACCGGTTCTCCTCTGCGGCCGCCCACGATAGGCGCCACGCCGGGAAATGTCTTGATGCCTGGAATTTCTGCCAAATCTTCGCGCACTTCATCGATAACACCGAACATGTGCAACTCACGCTGTTCCCGTGGAACCATTCGTACATAAATCTCTCCCCGGTTGGCTTGACCCTGCAAACCTGTTCCGATGGTGGACAGCCAACTGGCTATCTCTTTGTGCCTGGCAAGGTGTTTTTCCACTTCAGCCAAGCGCTGATTGGTATATTCCAGGGTTGAGCCCAACGGAGTCTTAAAACTGACCAGGAAACGACCTTCATCCTCTTCCGGAAGGAACCCCTTACCGAGTTCCCCCATAAAAAAACCACTGGGATAAACTGCGATAATGGTCAGTATAATCACGCCCCAGCGAAGTTTTAATGCCCTGCCCAATACTGACCGGTATAACCGCTCCATCGCATCAAATCCGCCTTCAAGCCAGCGATAGATGGTACCGTGTTGTTTGCCAACCTCCAGAAAGCGGGAGCACAGCATGGGAGTCAAGGTAAGCGACACAAACATGGAGACCAGCACACCGAAGGTCATCACCACAGCAAAAGCAGCAAAAAAGTTACCGATAATACCCCCCATAAATATTACCGGAGCAAAGATGGAAACCAGGGTCAAGCTAGCGGCCATCACCGCAAATACTACCTGGTTGGTACCGTGCAAAGCAGCACTCCTGGGGTCTGGATCTATGCTCTCCCGATGGCGATAGATGTTTTCAAGCACCACAATGGCATCGTCCACGACGATACCAATCAGCAATAGCAAGCCGAGAAGAGTCATGGTATTGAAGGTATAACCAAAGAAATAAATGATCGCTACAGCGCCCAATAAGGATACTGGAATAGCCAGTACAATAATGGCTGTGGCTCGCAAATTCCTCAAAAACACCAACACTATCAGGCCTGTCAAAAGGGAGCCAAGCAGAAGATGTTCCTCTAGTGCGTTTACCAGTTCATTGATTAAATCAGCATCATTGGTGGCAATGGAAATACTCATGCCGGCTGGCAGCCGTGGTATGATCTCCTCGTTCAAGCGCTTGTTAACCGCATCGATGATAGCAACCGCATTCGACCCGCTGACTTTGAGAATCCCCAGAGCTACCGTGGGCTCATCGTTAAATCGTGCCAGTCGGCGATTGTCAGCCAGACCATCTTCGATAGCAGCGATATCTCCAAGGCGCAGGGGAGCGCCCTCCCGGTAGGCAACAATTAACTGCTCAAGATCCTCCGGTTTGTGAAACTCCAAATCCAGCTTTATCAGATACTCACTGCTTTTGCCCGCCAAAAAGCCACCTGGCATCTGAAAATGTTCACCTTCAAAGGCGCGAATCAGTTCCTGGGTGGTAATCCCGTAGGCATTCATCCGCTCGATATCAAGATTGACGCGGATGGTGCGTTCACGCTTACCGGCCAGGCGTACTTCACCAACGCCATCGATATTTTCAATCCGTTTTTTGATGACTGTGCGGGCATATTGGTTCAGCTGTTGTATCGTGCGGTCGCCCTGCAAAGCAATCCACATAATAGGGATCGCACCAAATTCAACCTTCGCGACAATAGGCGGGTCTGCATCCTCGGGCAAAAGCCGCAGGACTTGATTGACCTTGGCCTGCACTTCGTTAAAAGCAACATCGGTATTCTTGGATAATTCGAACCGAATAACCACGACCGAGGCACCGGGTGAAGAACTGGACGTCACATGTTCTATACCAGGCACGGCGTTAACAGCAATCTCAATCAGGTTAGTGAGACTGGCATCTATAACCTCGGGATTAGCGCCCGGCAATGCGGTAGTCACTGAAATCATAGGGGCATCGATCTTGGGGAAACGATCCACTCCTATGCGGTCAAAACTGACCAGGCCAAACAGGACCAGTGCCGCGCTCAGCATCCACGCCAGCACGTGGTTATCAATGGATATTTCTGGCAGCTTCATGAGTCTTTCACATCCACCGGTGCACCATCGGTGAGAAAAGCCGCACCATCTGCCGCGACCTGTTCACCGGCTTCCAGCCCTGAAAGAATCTCCACATAGCCATTCTGGCGCAGTCCGGTGGTTATCATCCGCTGCACTGCTATACCCTCCTTAAGTACATAGACAATGGTGCCAGCCGGCCGGAGCACCACACTGACCTCCGGTAACATGATGGCGTCTTCATGCAAAGCAACGCGCACGGTGCCCGTGACAGTGGCGCCGGGCTTCCAGGGACCAGGGTTCTCGACATTGATGATAATCTGCGCAGCGCGGCTACCAATCGTAACTGAAGGCCGCACGTCACTGACGCTGGATTGCACTGTCACACCCGGGGCAGATGGGCTGGTCAACCGGACCGGCAGGCCACTGCGCAGTTGGGGCAAAAGTGTTTCCGGATACGGGAGTCTCGCCCGTAACCGCTGCAGGTTGGTTATACGCATCAATGGCGAGCCAACGGTCACATAGCTCCCCTGTGAAACGCGGATTTCATCAATCCTGCCATCAACCGGGCTGGTAATCCGGGCTTTTTTGATGTCGCGCTGCGCTTGTTGCAAACGCACCCGGAATGAAGCGAGCTCAGCTTGAAGCGCGGCCTCCTGCGCTTCGGCATCGTCCAATGTTGACTGGTTGGTCAATTCTTTTCGCACGAGGGCACGATAACGCTCCGTTTTCAAATGCTGTGCGTGAAGCAACGCCTCCAGCCGGTCTATGTCAGCCTCGGCCATAGCTTCTGAGAGGTGGAAATCATCGGCGATAATCTCTGCGAGTAACTGCCCCTGTTTGATGAGTTCGCCTACCTCAACATTCATGGAACCAAGCTGTCCCTCCACTTCAGCAGCGATCAGCGGCTCAACCCTGGTCTCCAATTGCCCCACCGAGGACTCCCATACCTCAATATCTCGAGATATGGCCGTAGTGGCGGTAACCGGCGTGCGCCGACTGTTTGCCTCTTGCGCCCCGGATTGCTGTTCACTACCCCAGGCAAGGGTTGTCATAACCATGAAAAGGCAGGGAAAAATGATGTTAAAACGTGTATTGATAACTTTACTCCATGCTTGCCGCAGGCGCACATTTTCAGATGGCAGGTTAGTTTTTCAGGCTTCCCGGTCGAACCCGTAATTATAGGAAAAACAAACGGGGTATGGCCAGCAAATTTCCTTCTGGATCGGAAATACTGAACCTGAAAAAAGGATAGAGTGGTCACATCACCACCTCAAACCTTGCTTGCAGCAGTCCCCTGGAGATATGTTTCAGCCCTGCCTGGGTCAGAGTACACGGGAATCTATGCCGACCGGTTGTCGCGATTGACGTACACGTCATGCAGAAATCTGGAATGACGCAGTCTGGCGTTATGCCAGATCCTTTGGATCCCATTGGGTTACATCATGTGTGAGTCCGTGCGTCCATCTCCGCTAACAAGCTTGCGCATTGGCTTACCTTGGTCTTTAATCAATAGCAAGCATCATTAAGCAGGCTCTTGAATGAGATTGACCAAAGCGCCCTGAGGAGAAATTGTGATGCGCGTAACCAAAGCAAGCGTGGTCACTCATCCCGCTTGGCGGATTTTCGCAGCAGGCTTATTGATCATGGCGTTGTCCAGTTCTGCACTGCCGGCAGAAGAGTCTCCAGAAACGCCTGAACAACGAGGTTGTGGTATTGTCCCCTGCGATAATGGCTGGCCGGAACGAGGCTGGTCGCGCACCGGTGACGTTGCATGGAGCCTCGAGCGGGCTATTACCCTGTTCGGCTTCAACCCGTTCAGTCCCATCAAATTGCGCCGTCAATTCAGCGAGGATATCGGTCATGGCGGGTTTCCGCCAACACAACCTCCCCCCGTGGAGCCGCCGGTAGAGCCGCCCGTGGAACCACCGGTAGAGCCGCCCGTGGAACCACCGGTAGAGCCACCTGTGGAACCACCGGTAGAGCCACCTGTGGAACCACCGGTAGAGCCACCTGTGGAACCACCGGTAGAGCCACCCGTGGAACCACCAGTAGAACCACCAGTGTTCAGTGTATCCGGAGATACCACAATCAATGACACCCATACAGTGGGTGCCAGCCCCTGCCCGCAGCAGTTGGGGCGCTTCACTATAGCCAACACCGGCGGCGGCTTTCTCGAGTACCAGATCAGTTCCCCGCCCTCGTGGCTTGAGTTAGTGGATGTCAATGGCAGTCCAGTGCGGTTGATGAACTCT
>QNFR01000121.1 GCA_003646405.1 Gammaproteobacteria bacterium | reverse complement strand
TGCGGGAAAGGGGCGAGTACCAGGTTAATCTGGTCTATATTGGCGGCGACCGGTTTTAGCTTGCTGTAGGGGTCTGGACGGGACAGCACACTCTGGCGGTCCAGTTGCGCCACCACTACCCCCACCGGGTCGCCCTCGCACCAGACCACGCGATCACCAGTGACCAGGCCCTGCAGGTTGGCACGCAGGTGGCAGCGCTGGCTAGTGCCCGGCTCAGACTCCACCGCAACCTGGGTGCCGTAGTGAGCCACAACCAGGCCCTCGCGCTCCGGACCCAGTGCGCCAGCGGTCAGGGCCTGCTCCGCTTCTGAATCACGCCGGGCGGCACGTTTGGCGCGTTCCTCCTGGATTTTCTCGATGCGCCAGGCCTGCTGTCGGCTGAGTTTACGTTTGCTCATGAGGTCATTATTGTGTCAGAGGCCATGTCTGTCCAGAAGCCTGTCTGGAAACTTGTCCGAAAACTTGCCTGGAAACTTGCCTGGAAACAGTAACCCACTGCGGAAAAGCTATTTTGAGTCAGAATATTCGATGATCTGAGGCGAATAGCCGACTCTATTTAACGAAAATGATCGGGTGACCTGACTCAAAGTGGCTTTCCCTCGCTACGGTTCCCATTGCCGGACAGGCTTCCGGGCAATTTGTTACACTGCCGGCAATTGCGATGATAAAAGGACAGGCTCTTCATGCAGAACGCCGGCAACCTGATTTGGGTGGATCTGGAAATGACCGGATTGAATCCGGAACGGGACGTGGTCATTGAAATCGCCACGATTATCACCGACAGCGACCTCAACACCCTGGCCGAGGGCCCGGTAATTGCCCTGCACCAGAGCGATGCGCGGCTGGACGGCATGGATGAATGGAACACCACACATCACAACCGCTCCGGCCTGGTCGACCGGGTGAAGGCCAGCAAACACAATGAGCAGCGCGCCACGGAAGAAACCATTGCTTTTCTGCAGCAATGGGTGCCACCGGGGGCATCCCCCATGTGCGGCAACACCATCTGTCAGGACCGGCGCTTTATGGCGCGTCACCTGCCGCAGCTGGAGTCATTCTTTCACTATCGCAACCTGGATGTGAGCACACTGAAAATCCTGATGCAGCGCTGGCGACCGGAGCTGGAGTCAGGAATCACCAAGACGGGCGCGCATCTGGCGCTGGATGATATTCGGGAGTCTATCGACGAGATGCGTTACTACCGGGAGCATTTTTTGCGGTTGGGGTAGGTTGGGGTAGTAGCGTTGGTGCGCGGTGCGCACCCTACGGTATTGGTTGGCGATAAGGAGGGGTGGCTCTGCGCAGGGCCTGCCCCGCTTTATCGGGTACCCTGCGGTGCGCTAGTGGCGCAAACCCAGAGCTTCGCCCATGCGCGTAGACGAACCCGCCTGATAGCTGTCATCCCAGGACATCGCGCCTTGGGGAAACAACAGAATCACTGTAGAGCCGAGCATAAATCGCCCCATTTCCTCGCCCTTGGCCAGTTCAACCGGCTGCGGCAATTCGACGTAGTCGTTGAACACCGGGTGTTTGGGCGGCGGCGCCACCTGCCCTGACCAAACAGTTTCGATGCCGGCTACCACCATGGCGCCCACCAGAACCATCGCCATGGGGCCGAGCGCGGTGTCGAAGTAGCACACCAGGCGCTCGTTGCGGGCGAACAGGCGGTCGATGTTTTGTGTGGTAACGGCGTTGACCGAGAACAGCTGGCCGGGAATATAGTTGGTGGCTGTCAGGCGCCCCGCCAGGGGCATATGCACACGGTGGTAATCTTTTGGTGAGAGATAAATGGTGGCGAATTCGCCGCCGCTAAACAGGGCAGTGCGCTTCTTGTCGCCACCCAATAGCGCCCCAACGCTAAAGTGTCGCCCCTTGGCCTGGAACAACAATCCCTCCTGGATAGCCCCCATCTGGCTGATCGCGCCATCCGCCGGGCAGACAATATCCGCCTCCGCAATGGGCCGCGCCCCATCCCGCAGAGGCCGGGTGAAAAACTCATTGAAGCTGGCGTAGCGTTTCGGGTCAGATTGCGCCGCCTCGTCCATATTCACGTCAAAATGCGCGATAAACCGCTGAATCACCCAGTTTTTCAACCAGATGGGGTGACGCAGCTGTGCCAGAGCACCTGTACAACGAGACAACAGGTGTTGGGGTACGATACGCTGAAAAAAAATGAAGATAGTATCCATGGCCTATAGTGTATCGTCTATCGCGTGAAAGGTAAGTAACGTTCCGGCAGTATTTAATAGGCTTGAGTTGGCACGCAGGATACCCGATAAAGCGGGGCAGGCCCTGCGCAGTGCGCACCAGCCACCGCCTCCACCGCCTTTATTCAATAACCTACAGATTCTCCTCCGCGAACGCCGCCAGGCGCGATCTCACAATACCGTTCACGTGCATGATCCCCGCATGGGGATAGGCCTTGCTCTTTTCCACCAGGTAAGTAAGCCCCGAGGTCAGGGGTGAGATGTACTTGTTGTCGATCTGCGCCAGGTTGCCCAGCACCACGATCTTGGAGTCCGCTCCCACCCGGCTGATTACCGATTTAAGCTGGAACTGGGTCAGGCCCTGGGCCTCGTCGATGATGATATAGGCGTTATTGAAGGAGCGACCACGCATGAAGTTGAGGGACTTGAACTGGATGTTGGCCCGCTCCTTCACATAGTCAATACTGCCGTGGCAGGACTCGTCCGTGCCGTGCAGGATCTCCAGGTTGTCGTCGAAGGCCGCCAGCCAGGGGGCCATTTTCTCCTCCTCGGTCCCCGGCAGGAAACCAATCTCCTCGGCGATGGGTGGCGTGGAACGCGCCACGATCAACTTGCTGAACCTGCCCTGCTCCAGAATGGCGTGCAGTCCGTAGGACAACGCCAGCAAGGTCTTGCCGGAGCCGGCGGGACCGGTCAACACCGTCATGTCGACACTGTCGTCATCCAGCAGTGACATAGCCATGGCCTGTTCCAGGTTGCGCGGTGACAGGCCCCAAAAATTTTTGTGCATCAGGTTATCGCGGCTGTCGCAGCGCAGGTAGACGAACTCCTGGTCCACCCGTTTGACGAATGCCATGAACTCCTGGTCGTCGTGCACAAACATATTGGGGTATGCCTGGGGCAGGGATTTGCGCGGAATACGGTGCAGGGTGCAGTCGCCCTCGCGCAGGGTATCCACCTCGCTGATGGTGGACCAGAAATCCCCCTCAACGTGCTCATAACCCCTGGCCAGCAGGTCGATATCATCCAGCACCCGGTCGCGCCGGTAATCCTCGACATGTAGCAGGCCGGAACCCTTGGCCTTGATACGCATATTGATATCTTTGGTCACCAGGCACACAAACTCCTTGGGGTTTTCTGCCTGCAACCGCAAAGCCACGTTGATAATACGGTTGTCGTTGGCCTGGGCCTGGGTGACATCCAGGTAGGGCACGTCGGAATTGTCCGCCAGCAACTGGTCCGGGTATATCGCCAGGGTGCCGGGCACCAGGCCATCCAGATCCGAACCGGGAACCTCAACCCCCTCCTGGATTTCCTGTGGTGAGGCGGATTCGACCACTTTGTCGATCAATTGAATGGCGATCCTGGCCTCACGGCTCACGGTTTTATCATGCCTGTCCTTGATGTGATCCAACTCTTCGAGGACGGTCATGGGTATGACCAGGTGGTGCTGCTTAAAAGCCGTAACGGCTGTCGGGTCGTGTAGCAGGACATTGGTGTCCAGGACGTACGTTTTCTTGATGATTGATTTTAGGGGTGTGGTTTTTTCTACGCGCAGGGCGGAGCCTGAAGCCATTGAGTAATCCTCATCAAAAATTCACAGGAAAATAGTAGGGTTTGCGGGTATTTATCCGATGCGTCCGGTCGGCTCAATGGTTGGGGAGAAGGGGTTTCGCAAAGCTGGGAGTCTGTTGGCCAGGGCGTATGAAGCCGGAGCTGGTGAGGCTCGGTGGCAGCGCTGTAGCGCTTGCTGTAAGACGCATGGCAACCGGTGATGGCGTGATTGCCCGACGTCCGGAAATTGGTCAAAGGCGCATCTCTTTCAAAAGCAACTTCCCGGCCATTTCGATACGACCGCCGGTACGACCGCGTTGCGTTGATTATTAAACTCCTGCGACACAGCTGTCAACGCTATTGCGGAAAATGCTGCAAGCTTTCTGCTGATCGGCGATAACTCACTGACAGGGGGTGCAATTTCCGCTAGGATGGTGAGTCTTGTGTGTACGAATTATAAGTAGCTCCTTCCATGCTCAACCCCGATACCCTGTCCCAATTACAAAGCCTCAAATCGCAGATGGAGGCCGAGAAGGAGCGCGCCGAAGCGGTAATCAAAGGCACCCAGGCGCGCTACGGCTTCGCCGTGCTGGACGATGGCCGCGAGATATTCATTCCACCGGATGAAATGCTCAAGGCCTTCCCGGATGACCGGGTCAAGGTCTGTATTCGCCCCACCAAAGACAACAAAACCATTGCCGACATAGAAAAACTGGTGGACAGCCCCCTGGGCGAATTTACCGGGCGCTGCGTACGCAAGGGCAAGGCGGTGTTCGTGGAGCCGGACCTGCCGCAACTCAAGCGCTGGTTGTTTATCCCGCCCCATGCGCGCAACGGTGTCAAGGAGGGTGACTACGTGCGCTGTGCCATCCTGCGCCACCCCATCCGCGACGGCAAACCACAGGCCAAGATACTCTCGGTGGTTGGCGACCAGGACACCCCGGGCATAGAAAACCTGTACAGCATGGCCAAGTACACACTGGCAGCCGAATGGGGCAGCGCCAGCAAGGCGGAACTGGAGCAGAGCCTGGCTAATTGCAACCCGCTGGAAACAGAAAAACGCCGGGATCTCAGTGACCTGGAGTTCGTCTCCGTTGACGCCGCCAAAACCCAGGATATAGACGACGCCCTCTACGCCGAGATCAGCAGCGACGGCTGGACCCTGTTCGTGGCCATCGCCGACCCCACGGCCTATATCGACCTCAACTCAAACCTGCACCGCGAGATCGCGGCGCGCGGCACGTCCGTCTACTTCCACGGCAATGTACTGCCGATGCTGCCGGAAGCTCTCTCCCAGGATACCTGCGCCCTGTCCGAAGGCTCCGACCGCCCCGCCCTGGTCTGCAAAATCGCGGTGAGCGACAGCGGAGAAGTGGGCGATTTCGAATTTATCGAGGCCACCGTGCGCTCCCGAGCCAAGCTGTCCTATTACGCGGTGGATCGTTACCTCAACGGTCAATACGACGAATTAATGAGCCATGCCACACCGCTGGAGGCTTTGTACCAGGTATTTCGAGCCCTGCGCGGGCACCGGGAACAACACGGCCTGGTGATGGAAGAGCGCCGCGAGTTCCGCTGGATAATGAACGACAACAAGCAGATCGAGAGCATCGAGCCCTACGAGAAGCTATTGTCCCAGAAGCTGGTAGAAGAGTGCATGATTGCCGCCAACCGCTGCGCGGCGCGCTTCCTGGCGGCGCATCAGGCCAGCGGCCCCTTCGTTACGCACCCCGGCTTTCGCAGCGACCGCCTGGATGAAGCCCGTAAATTTCTCACCATGCATGCACCGGCCCTGGCGGAACTGGATCCGACTACCGTAACGGGCTACCGTGACATTATGCGCGGCCTGTCCGCACCAGAGCAGACCCTGCCCCTGCGCACCATGGTCAACCGCCTGCTGACCCGGGCGGCACTGAGCACCGAGTCCGGCGCACACATGGGTATGGCACTGCAGCACTACAGCAACTGCACATCACCCCTGCGCAAGTACGTGGATTTTCTGGTGCACCTGCAGATCAAATCGGTGTTGCACGGCGGCGATGCCAAGCAGGTCAGTGCGCAGATGCTGGCGGATCTGGCAGAGCGCCTGGCCACCACCCGCGCCGCCACCCAGGAAGCGGAGCGCTGGCTGGCCGGCAAGTACCTGGCCAGGCTGACCAGCGGTGAAGAAGCTGTCACCCTCAAGGCGAGGGTTATTCACGTCAATAGCAGCGGCTTCAACGCGCGCCTGGATAACAACGGGCTGGAGGGTTTTGTAGATTTACGCAAAGACCCGGAAAAATTCAGCTACGACAAGTGGACCGCGAGCCTGACCAGCACCACCCGCCGCTTTCAGTTAAACCAGGCGGTGGAACTGAGCTTCCTCGGGGTGGATGTGGAAAACAAGTACCAGACCCGTCTCGGACTGGTCGAAGGTTGCGGCCTGAAGGAGGCCCGGGGCGAGGATTGAATGGCGCTTACTGAAGCTGAAAGTGGGTACGCCCCGCCGCTTCCGTGAGTTTTTTGCCATGCTCAATTGGTGAATCCACCCCCTTGAGCAGTTGTTCGTGCACCTGCGACACCACCTTAATCATCTCCCGCACGCCCAGGGCGCGCAGATACTCTCCCATAACCCGGTGGCTATCCAATAGTACATTGGCGTCTACGGCACGAAAGGCCTGGATAATCAGCGACTCAGCGCAGCTGTAGTCCTCCTCTTCTCCAAAAATCAGCTTGGTGAAGGTATCCACAATTGCCATCTCACTAATCTGGCTATCTTCACCGAAATTATATGGATGTTGCATTGTCGACTCCTGATAAGCTGTCCGTGACCCGTGACAAACAACAGCTCTCACATCCTTTCTGATCGCTGTGTACCTTCAGTATGGTTGAGATTCGACCAGTTTTTGATCATATTTTAGGCAATATTTCACATTTTTTGGT
>QNFR01000120.1 GCA_003646405.1 Gammaproteobacteria bacterium | reverse complement strand
GCGATTGATCTGAAAAGCGAGGCGGGAAGACAGCTGTTTTATCAGCTGGTCGAACACGCTGATATTGTCACCGATAATTTCAGTGTTGGGGTCACCGAGAAACTCGGTGTCGACTACGCTCACCTGAGCAAGATTAACCCCCGTATCATCACCTGTTCGATCACAGGCTTTGGCGCCACCGGTCCCGGGCGATATCGCACCGCTTTTGATCAGGTGGTGCAGGCTTACGGTGGCAGTATGTCGATTACCGGTGACGATGTTGAAAAACCGATACGTGCCGGCTTGCCCATTGCCGATTTAGGGGGCAGCCTGTATGGCCTGGTGGGCTTGTTAACCGCCCTTTATGAGCGGGAGAAAAGCGGCAAAGGGCAGCATGTGGATATCGCCATGCTCGATAGCCAAATCGCCATGATGAGCTATATGGCCACCATGTATTTTTTGTCCGGGGAAGACCCCGGCCCCATCGGTAATTCCCACTTTGTACACGTGCCCTATAACAGTTTTAAAACCAGTGATGGCCATATTGTTATCGCCATTATTTTCGACCACTTTTGGCAAGGTCTACTCGATGTGCTCGACTGTGATGACTTGCGTAAGCCGGACTACGATCACCAGCCGGGGCGCCTGGCCGATAAATCTTATATAGAAGGCCGGGTGGGTGAAATATTTGCGACCAAGAACTCAGCTTATTGGTTAGAAAAGCTGGAAGCGAAACGTATTCCCTGTGCGCCCATCAATACCTTTAGCCAGGCCCTGTCGGATGAGCAGGTCAAGTATCGCAATATGGTGGTTGATATCTCCCATCCCAATGGACAAATCACACAGGCGCCGGGCAACCCGGTGAAGTTATCCCGCAGCAATGACGAACATTTCGATGCTGCGCCGCTGCTCGGCCAGCATACCGATGCAGTATTGAGTGACTGGCTGGGTCTGGATGATGTTGAGTTGGCAAAGCTGAGGGAGCAAAAGGTCATTCGCTAGAAAATCATTGAGGGGCAAGGTCCTGAGTATCGTTTACCGGGTCATCGCCACTCACCTGATTCACACAGCCGACTTGCTGTTGCTTCAATGCTCAGTCATATCCAGGCCGTTGAGATAAGTTTCCAGCATTGTCTCTGCCTCAACCCGATGCCCGTATGGCCCCTCGACGGTCCTTTCACGCGTGACAAAATACCACTCATCCATCGAGTGAAAAAACCGGCTGTCGCGAAACCTTGGTTGAGATTCAGATTCGCCTTTGCGTATAGGATTCATGGACACCCCTCTCCTTAAAAAGATACAGTAATATTTCTACGCAGACTAACCACGTAGGCGACTAATACGGCCACCAATTCCAGTCCGGCCAAAGCACGGGTGGCCGCCGTCACGAGCGATGCAAATACCGTACCACCACAGTAATCATGGGAGTTTAGAGGATTTGACGAACCTGTAGGCACACTCTCTGTAAAAATACCTGACACGCGCTACCGTCGCACACAGGCCTTGAAAATTGCGGAAATGGCCCCAAAATTGGTATTGTTGAGATAGTTCGGTGAATTCGGCTATAGTATCAACCTGGTCGGGGTTGTAATGTGCTGTGCAAGGTGACAGACTTTGACCAGGATAGATAAACTGGCTATATTTCAACAGCTTGGAACGAAACTTAAACGATTCATAGCTGTCGGAGAAATGAGCGCACAATCCGTGCGTCGCTTTTTTGGAGTAAACAATGCAAGATAAAAGTTTGTACAACCTGAACACAATGGGCATAGAGTCTGCTCTGAGCACTAATAAGGTACTCAAAAATACCTATATGCTGTTGGGCATAACGCTGCTGTTCAGTGCCGTCACCGCCGGCATATCCATGTCCATGGGCCTGGGTCACGGCGCCGCGCTGGTACTTGCCCTGGTTGGCTTCGGCCTGTTGTTCGTGGTCAACAAAACCGCGGACAGCAGCAAGGGACTGATCGCTATCTTCGCGTTTACCGGCGTCATGGGCGCCTCTATCGGCCCCATGCTCAACTACTACCTGGCCATGCCCGGTGGACCGGCACTGGTGATGCAGGCGCTGGGTGCGACAGCCGTGGTATTTTTCGGCCTCTCGGCCTACGCCCTGACTACCCGCAAGGACTTCTCCTATATGGGCGGCTTCCTGATGGTGGGTCTGTTGGTGGCCGTGGTGGCCATGGTCGCCAATATCTTCCTGCACATCCCGGCCCTGTCACTGACCATCTCTGCCGCGGTAGTCATGATCATGTCCGGCCTGATATTGTTCGACACCAGCCGTATTATCAACGGCGGGGAAACCAACTACATCCGGGCCACGGTCTCTTTGTACCTGGATATCTACAACCTGTTTATCCACCTGCTGCACCTGATGAGTGTATTGAGTGGCGATGATTAAGCACTACCCTGCTTTGCTGGAACCCCGGTGTCTACCGGGGTTTTTTGTTTCTGCAGGACTCTCCGCGTGATCTACTCCCTGCTGGTACTGTCCTGCCCCACTTCAGGCAACTGCACACAGACTGCGGCAGCATTTGCACAATGTGTCATTGCACGCGGGCACAGTATCCATCGGGTGTTTTTTCTGGATGCGGGCACTTACACCGGTGCAGCCGCCGCTGTTTTTCCCCAGGACGAGGCCGATCGCATCAAACCCTGGCTTGAGTTGGCCCAGCAACATGCGGTAGAACTGATCCTGTGCATCTCCTCGGCCCTGAAACGCGGCATGCTGGACCAGAGCGAGGCGCGGCGCTATGAGAAACAGGCGAGTACGGTACACCCGGCATTTACCATCTCCGGCCTGGGGCAACTGGTAGATGCCTGCGCCAACAGTGATCGACTGATTACATTCGGAGGCTAGGGATGGGCGCCGTGGACAAAAAAAGTGTGCTGGTGGTGGTCAGGCGCAGTCCCTACGGATCCAGCCTGGCCAGAGCCTCGCTGGATGTGGCACTGGCGGCGGCGGCTTTCGAGCAACCCCTGCGCCTGCTCTTTATGGGAGACGGCGTGCTGCAATTACTGGCGAAGCAGGAGAGCGAGGCGATAGGCGTGAAGAATATCGGCCGTCTGCTGACCTCGCTACCGCTGTACGATATCGAGCGTGTTTATGTCGATGCCGCGGCGGCGACGCGCTATGGCATAGACCTGAGCAACGCACCCGTGACAACACAGGCACTGGATGGACCGGGGATACACCAGCTGATGACCGATTGTGATCACGTGCTGGGGTTTTGACCGTGATCTTGCACACACTCAATACCTCTCCCGGCAGTGCCGGTTTCACTGATTGTCTACGGGTCATCGCAGCGGGCGACGCACTGCTTTTGATGGGAGACGGCGTCTATGGCGCCATAGCCGACACGGCCGCCGGCGCCACACTACAGGCCAGCGGCGCCGAGATTTACGTATTGACGGCAGATACCGCAGCCGCAGGCGTAAGCAACTTGATAAAGGGCGCCAACCACGTGGACATGGACGGCTTTGTCGCACTGACTGAACGCTTCCCTCGCCAGCAGGCCTGGTACTAACTGTATGCTCTGTACCAATGCCTTCGACCAGGAGGGATTCCTGCGCAAACTATCCGATTGGGAGCCGCAAGTGGCCGAGCAAATCGCCCGCGCGGAGGGCCTGGAACTGACCTGCGCACACTGGGAAATCCTGCACCTGCTGCGCGACTACTACCGGGAGTACGACGCCTCCCCCGCCATGCGCCCCCTGGTAAAATATTGCGCCTTGCAACTGGGCGCGGACAAGGGCAGGAGTATTTATCTGATGTCACTGTTTCCCGGATCACCGGCCAAGCTTGGCAGTAAAATTGCCGGCCTGCCCAAGCCGGACAATTGCCTGTAATGGACAAACATGAGTAGCCCGACTTATCAGCCCCCCGCCCCGGAACATCCCTTTGCCCGTTACATCCGCATTCTGGGCGAGGGTAAAAGCGGTAGCCGCTCACTCAACCAAATGGAGGCCAGGGATGCCTTCGGTATGGACATATCGAGACTGTCCTGATGCCTCTATCGAGAGTAGTCCCCGCACACTATCAACCACTCCTGGACGAGAAAGTCGCATCCGTCAGCAGCCTGCTTGAAGCCTTTGCAGCACCCGCCCCACAGGTATTTCCCTCGCAACCCACTGGCTTTCGTCTACGGGCCGAGTTTCGAATATGGCACGAGGGGGATGACCTGAACTACGTCATGTTCCGCCCCCAGGACCCCAAAATTCCTATTGCAATCCACGACTTCCCTATTGCCGACTATCGAATTCAGCGATTGATGCCGGTGTTACGTGAAAAGCTAAAAAACCAGGAGGCCTTACGTCACAAGCTATTCCAGGTGGAATTTCTGGTCACCCTGGCCGGCGACACACTGGTCAGCCTGATCTACCACCGCAAACTGGAGCAAGCATGGGAAGCCGCGGCAACCACTCTGGCGCAAGACCTTGATATTTCGATCGTGGGGCGCAGCCGCAAACAAAAACTGGTCATTGGCAGAGATTTTGTACAAGAAGTTTTATTGGTTAATGGGAACAAGTATAGCTACCGGCAGTATGAACAGGCCTTTACCCAACCCAATGGTAAACTCAATATCCGCATGATCGAATGGGCCTGTAACCGCACCCGGGAACTCGACGGAGACTTACTGGAGCTTTATTGTGGCAACGGTAATTTCACCCTGCCCCTGTCGCGGCAGTTTGACCATGTGATTGCCACGGAGCTGTCCAAGGCATCGATTCGCGCCGCCCGGGAAAACCTGCTGCAAAACAACATCGACAATATCCATATGATCCGCCTGTCAGCCGAGGAAGTCACCCAGGCCATGGGCGGCATACGCGAATTTCGGCGCCTGGCCGAACTGCCCAGGCCATTGGGGCAATATGATTTGCGTACAATTTTTGTGGACCCACCGCGAGCCGGGCTGGACGAGCACACACTGCGGATGGCCGCCACCTTTGAGTCAATTATCTATGTCTCATGTAATCCGCAGACGTTGGCGCAAAACCTGCAAACGCTGTGCAAAACCCACCACATGGCGCATGTTGCGCTATTTGACCAGTTCCCCTACACCGACCACATGGAGTGCGGCGTTTTTCTGCGTCGAAAGCCACTGTAAGCTCAGCAGCGGATACCAAAAGTCAATAAACCACGACCCAAAACTTCATCGAGCCGATCCACGTCACCGGCATTGACCTCCAGACTGCGCAGGTCCAGTTCACGATACATTTCGCGCTTGTGTAGCTTGCCCGACAGTTCCTGCGCCGGGACATCGGCTTCCCAGCAATCGATATAAACATTGCCCTCGGGTATGTAAAAATCCGCGTAGATAAGTTCTTCGATGGGCAGCGCCCGTTGGTAGGCGTGCGCCAATTGCGCCAGATAAAGCCAGTTACATACCCGTGTCTCCAGTGGGGATCGCAGTTTGTGTCCATCAATGCCATTGCAGGCCAGTGACTCTTTTGAGGAGGAAGCGAACATGTCAGGCGCAAGCTCATCAGACGCCACCGCCGGCTGGATCTGATCTGACTGGCGGGTCAACTCACGATGAATAACCGGGTTGTCGATGATCTCATGGGGCCAGGTTACATAGAATGCCCCGCTATTTTTACTCTCTTGCTGCTGTCCGCCCAGTGTTCGCCCCAGGGCTGTCAGTTCCCAGCCCAGGATACTGTGGTGTTGCAAACCCAATTCAGCCAGGGCCCGGTTAATCTGTCGCGCGTGCAGCAATGGGTAGTAGCGACACATGGAAGCGGCGGTAATACGCTGGTTGGATTCAATAGCCGCCAGCAGTGGGTGGTGATCCAGGCGCTGGGGCCAGACAATATACCGCCCGAAGCGCCGGCTGGTCTGATAGTTGCCTCCCTCGAATTCCCCTTTGGGCGTCAGCGCCCAAGACTCACCTGCACGCTCAATCCAGCCGTAGTCCTTAAACGTGGCAAACAACTGTTGTGTGGGGATATTCAGCTTCCTGGCCAGTGCGGTGGTAGAAAGCTTGTTGTCATCCGGCTCCATACCCTAAGCCTGCAAAACCAACTCGCGGTAGCGCTGTTCCAGCGTCTGGTAAACCTGACCTGCGAAGTCTTCTGCGCTTTTATCCAGCGGCGCCACCAGCTCGACCAGGTGTTCGTTATCTTCTCTGCCCGCCCAGTTCTTGACGTAGGTGCCCTCTTTGTAACCATGATCCTGGCGAAAGAAGTTGAGTACATTCTTGCCCACGTAAGCCGTATACAGACCGTCAAAGTCCAACTCGCAGGCCAGCATCAGATCCCAGAAGCGGGAAGGGGAAAAACTCCGGGTTTGCAGGCAGTGCAAAGCGAGTTCTTCTGTGGCCTCTCTTACGCCGAGGCCGGTCGGTTTGTGTGCGGCCAGTTCTGTATCAATCTCGGTGGCGATCTGCTCGATATCCTTGCCACCTTGAAACAAAGCAGACAAACCAAAGTGCCAGATATCGATCACCTCCAGCTGCACCTGCTCCAGGTCCGGTTCCTGTTTTTTCCACCACTTGTAACCGTAGTGCTCGATAAGTTCGCCACACTCGATCCAGGCGGCCCGGTACCACTCGAAATTCTGCTCCACCCAGTTTTCGCGCACCCGGGTATTCATATTGTGCTGCATCGTCAGCATATTGACCAGTGCCTGCTGCAAGGGCTTACCTCGTATTTGGATCACATGAAAATAGAACGTTAAATGGTGCCCGGGACGAGACTTGAACTCGTACAGCCGTAAGGCCGGGAGATTTTAAGTCTC
>QNFR01000119.1 GCA_003646405.1 Gammaproteobacteria bacterium | reverse complement strand
ATATTGATGGCCTTGTAGCAAGCGTGCTTCGGTATAGCTGTGTTGTGAAATAGCATAATGCAACTCTAAAGAGACGCGGCTTTTGGGCTCAATATCATGCATTTTACTGATCTCCTGCTAATTTGTTTTTCCAATAATCTTTGTTATCAAAAATATCGTCCCAACTATCATTGTTTTCACGGATGTCATCCCAGCTTTGCGCAGCCATTACTTCCTGGTAAAAGCGGTAGAACCCACGATAAGACGTTTCTCCAATAAAACTTGAACCCACAATACCCGGATAAACAGGGTGTGGTCCTTCATGGCCTTGAGCCATGGTTGAACTCATGCGATTTTTTCTGGCCTTGGCACCTTTGTTTGCAGTAGTCGCGTTTACCATGTTGTCACCGTCATCACTTTCCAGGGTGCCCGCGGTACCAAAGCTCCTAACAGCTTGTTTAACCACCTCTTTCTTTGCCGCCTCGTCCATGTCTTTATGCACCAGCACATAGGACCAAACTTCTATCTCATTGGGCCCTCGCGGGTGCCATATTTTGAAAATATTGGTGCCGTATAAAAATGAACAATTTGGGAACGTCGTACAGTTCCAATGGCCATCAAATAAATCGGCCCTTGCCTGGCCCAGGTTTTCAGCAACCTTTGGAATAGACGCCTGAAGGTACTTATCGTACGCCTCGCGCTTGGCATGAATAGAGGATGCAGCGTGATGAATAACGCCAAAGCCGTGTCCGTGACGTGTGGTGACTTGTATGCCGAGATCATCATAGGGCATTTCTGCGCTATTACCTGCCAAACCAGCCAGTTCTCCACCCAGCACCTCAAGTGCGGCTGCGTGTGTCCAGCCCACATGATAGGCATCGCCCACAAAGTTTTCTGCTGGCACTTTCCAGTTGCACTGTAGCGTTGACTTCATGGCCGGGCCAACCAGCTCCATGCCTTCGCCAGCACCTACCATCCAGGTGTCGAGGTACCAGCCCCAGTCACCCAGGTATTCCTCCAGGCTTGGCGCATTGTCGTCAAAGCAGCCAAACACAAAGCCGCGATAACTTTCCACGCGTACTTTAGGCAGGCCCAACTGGCTTTGGTCAATATCACCGTGGTAACAACGTTCTTTTAACGGCACATCCACCAATGAGCCATCCGTGGCGAATACCCAGCCGTGATAATTACACACAAATGACTTTGAGTTACCCGTCTCTGCGGTGCAGACCTTATTGCCACGGTGTGTACATGAATTAATAAAGGCCTGTAGTGAGCCATCTTTATGACGAGTAACAATAATAGGGTCTTCGGCCATGGTAGTGGTGACAAAATCTCCCGTTTTTTCCAATTGACACTCGTGCGCTAAAAACAACCAACAGCGGCCAAATATTCGCTCCAGCTCTTGTTCATAAACCTCTCGATCACCAAAAATCTTTTTTGCTTGTGTCGAGTTCTTGGTGTCGACCAGTTCTTTTGCATCTAACATATTTTGCTCTCCTGAGCCGCTGCCCGTTTTTCAATCGTATAATAGATGAGAATCAGGGCTACCGCTACACACAGGAAAAGCAGTTGCCCGATTGCGAAGCTGAGTCGCGAGTCATGCAGTAGCGGAATAGCGATGCTGGTGACTGTTGCACTGATGGCAACTTGCACAAAGCCCTGCATTGAAGTTGCGCTACCGCGACGTTGGGGGAAATAGTCAAGAGCCAGAATAGTAATCACTGGCATGAGCATGGCATAGCCAAATGCATAGAGGGCAAGCGGTGCAATAACAGTAAAAATAGTGGCAGTGCTATTTAGCGAAAGAAACAAGTTTAATACTGTAGCAATCGCCATTATGGCAAAGCCGGTAAATAATGTGCGAGCCGGTGGCCAATACTGTGACTTGCGGCCCGCATAGTACGACCCCAGCATCATGCCGGCTACCATGGGTATGAACTGCAGGCCGAAATCGTTTGTAGTGAGTCCAAGAAATTTGTAGATAACAGTGGGGGCGCCCGCGATGTAAACAAACACGCCGCCAAAACCCATGGACAGGCTGAAAATGAGGCAAACAAACTGAGTGTGCCGGGTGATTTTCCAATAGGCGATACCCACTTCATAGGGGTGAAATGAGCTGCGTTTGTCCTCCGGCAGGGTTTCCTTTATTGCCAGGCCCAATAATAGCAGCAGCAACCCGAAGCTTCCCAGAAACCAGAATATACTGCGCCAGCCGAACTGTTCCTGCAGCCAGCCACCCACTATCGGTGCAATCGCGGGGCCCAGGGCGAATATCAGGGTGACATGTGCCATGGCCTTTTGGGCAGAGCGGGTGTCGTAGCTATCGCGAATCATCGAGCGCCCTATGATGAAGCCGCCGCTGGCTGCCAGCCCCTGCCCGGCTCGCAGTAATACGAAGCTGTGTGCGTCTGTGGCAAGTGCACAGCCTATGGATGCGACTAGGTACAGTGACATACTGGCCAGCAAGGTTTTGCGACGGCCAATGCGGTCTGACAGCGGCCCCCAGAACAACGTGGAGATAGCAAAGGCGACCAGATAAACAGTGAGGCTCTGGGAGAGCAGCACGCGGCTTACGCCAAATGCTGCCTCAATGTCGGGAAAAGACGGCAAATAAGCATTGATGCTGAATGGCCCCACCATTGATAGCAGGGCGGCGGTGAGCGTTAGCTGTAGTTTGGGGTTGGTTCTTCGGGTGGTATCAGAAGAAGCAGTGGACATTTTTATCCATAATCACCCGTTGTTCCAAAGTGATGACCCGGGATGCGAGTTGCCACTGCCCGTCAGTTTTTCTGAGGCGGTCTCTGCGCCGGCCATGCGTACTTACATTGTCTCTCTGGGCTCTGCTGCGATAAACAATAAAGTTGGACCAGACATCAACTTCGCCTTCTTCATCGGCCCACTGTGCATCAATATTGGTGATATATCGGCGAATGCGCATGGGTGGATCCTCGGCCCAGAGAAAGCCGGTATCAAATCTTGCCACCCGCATTGCCAACACGTCATAGTTGTCGTTATACAGGTAGGTTGTCTGCGCGTTTCCTATGGTTTTCCTGTCGCGCCTATAGCGAACCTCCTGGGTGGGCAGCTGATAAATTACGTCTTTGGCTACCATATTATCCAGCCAGTCATGGTAGCGCTCTTCGTCCAGGGCCCGGGCCTCGCGCACCAGAAATCGCTCAATTTCAAAGTGTGTTGCCTGGTCTACTGGCTGTCCTGATAATGCACTGTGCTCTTCGCTGTTCATTACTGCCCCCTACTGGTTATTTTCCAAGTCGGCTGTTGTTGAGAGGTTGTCCCAGCTTTTTCCGGACATCATCTCCGCCCAGCGGCGGTACATGCCTCTTGTCGATGTCTCGTTGACCCAACCATCGCTCACGATGCCGGGAAGGCCGGCCTCCTGCCGCTCATGGCCCTGGCCCATTCCGAGATAGACCGTGCCCTGCCGTGTGCTATGCCCACGGTTCGAGTTAGTACAATTTTCGAAGTTTTCACCATCGTCACTTTCCAGAATGCCAGCGGTGCCAAAGGTCAGCATATTGTCGGCGTGAATCATGTCTTTCAATTCTTTTGGCATTTCCTTTTCCACCATAGTCCAGGTGGTCACTTCAATGCTGTGGGGGCCTCGCGGCTGCCACACTTTGAACGTGTTGGTGCCATACAGGAAGGAGCAATTAGGGAATATAGTGGCATTCCAATGGGCGCGGTAGAATTTCTCCCGTTGTTCGCCGACAATTTCCTTGACTGCGGGTGATCGCTGATCAACCCATTGCTGGTAGGCTACTCCCGGAGGGCCGGGGTGCAGCGCCGCAACACATTCCCAGATGGCACCAAAACCGTGGCCTTCCGGAAGGCTGATTTGCAGGCCGGAGTTTTTGTCGTATTCGTTAAGCCCTTTCATAGAGGCCAGGCTGCCGCCGGCAATCTCCAGCGCAGAGGCGTGGGCCCAGCCCACGTGGTAGCCATCGCCAATGAAGTTCTCAGAGGGATTTTTCCAGTTACACTCAAGCGTCGACTTCATGGGTGGGCCAATTAATTCAATGCCCCCCGGTACATCCAAAAATGAATCCAGGTACCAGGCCATGCCACCCAGGTACTTCTCAAGAGGTGGAGCGCTCTCATCAAAGGTGCCAAATATGAGTCCCTTGTAACTGGCTACCCTGATCTGCCGCAGGCCCAGCGCTGTTTTGTCAATTTCCTGATGATAGGCTTGTTTTTCCAGCGGTACGTCCTGCAAGGAGCCATCAATACCGAATGACCAGCCGTGGTAGGGGCAAACAAAGGAGCGGGTGTTCCCGGCCTCAGAGAAGCATACAAAATTACCCCGGTGGGTGCAGGAGTTAAGAAAGGCTTTCAGGCTGCCGTCTGCCTGGCGCGCCACAATAACGTTGTCTTCCCCCATTGTAGTGACCTGGTAATCCCCTTTTTCGGGAATGATTGAGTCGTGGGTGAGGAACAGCCAGCATCTGGCAAAAATATGCTCCATTTCTGCCTGGTATACATCATTGTCCCAGTAGATTGAGCGGTCCTGGATGGCTCCTTCTTGTTGAACTAGTTGGTCTAGCGGCTTCATATTAAGGTCCCCTCATAAAAGGCTGAGTGCTTGTTGAATCCATTATGATGCCATGCTAGCATGCCAGCTTGGAAGTTTGCAAGAGTCAGGTTGGGGCGCTCCGATATTGAAATAACAGATAGCTATAAAGGGGAAGGAAATGGGTGATAAAAATAAACTTAGCATTGCCGTGGTTGGTGGAGGCATTGGCGGCTTAACGCTTGCAATAGCGCTAAAACGACATGGCATTGATTGTAAAATCTATGAGCAAACTGATGAATTGAGAGAAGTGGGTGCTGCGATAGCTTTATCCGCAAATGCTATGCGGTTTTACGAACAGTGGGGATTGGGGCCAGCATTCGATGAGCTTGCATTTGAAATGAGCCATCTAATCCATCGCGATGGTAAAAGCGGCCGTATTATTGGTAAGCACTCTATTGCCTCTGACTACCGAAAACGATACGGATCTCGCTATATAGGAATTCACCGGGCAGAGCTACAGAAAATTCTTTTCACTGAAGTTGGCTTGGAAAATATTTACCTGAACAAATGCCTTTCTAATATTGACGATAGTGGCGATTGTGCAGTACTGCATTTCAAAGATGGCAGCAGTGCTGAGGCCGATCTTGTTATTGGCGCCGATGGTGCTCGCTCCACCGTACGAACATTAATGCTTGGCTACGATGATTATATTTATGCAGGTTACACTGCTTTTAGAGGCATTGTACCGATAGAAAAATTACCTAAGCTACCAGATCCTGCCGCTATTCAGTTTTGGATGGGGGATGGCTGCCATTTGCTTCACTACCCGATTGGAGGAGAAAGAAGCGGTGATGTTAATTTCTTTTTAGTCCAAAGAGATCCTACACCCTGGCCCCATAGGCAATGGACTGCTCCGGCAACAGAAGGAGAACAGCGTAAATATTTTGGTGACTGGCACCCTGCTGTGGTTGAAATGTTATCTTCAGTTCCTGTTGGCGATCGCTGGGCGATGAACTACCGGATGATGCTGGGTCGTTGGAGTAAAGGGCGGATAACACTGATGGGTGACGCCGCGCATGCAATTGTTCCACATCATGGTCAGGGGGCAAATCAATCTATTGAAGATGCCGTTGTGCTGGCGGACTGTATTGCCGATATGGGCTCAAGTTCACTGTCTGATATGCAAAAACGTTACGAGCATTTACGGCATGGGCGTGCACGTAAAGTCGTGCATGCATCAGTAACTACCGGTGATATGTTGCACCTTCCTGAGGGGAAAAACAGGGATCAACGTGATGCACGTTTAGCTTCAGCCAAGGCTATGCAACATCATCTTGATTGGATTCATGGGTTCGATGCAAGCAATTTTGCTGAGCCTGATGCTCGACAAGGTGGTACCTGGATGTAATGTTTCAGGCTATGGTTATGGGCGACAGTTAACTTGGCCTGACATATTTCACAGGTAGCGAGATCAGCATTAAAAGTCATAATGCTCAATCGAATGTGTTAAGTGTGTGCGGCTATATTATCAGATGAGGTACATAATGCTCGAAAATACAATTTCCCAGGAGCTAAAAAACGAGGTTGAAGACCTACTGAACCGTTACGCTCAGTGTATCGACAATGACGAACTTGAGTCCTGGCCCGAATTCTTCACCGACAGCTGCCTTTACCGGGTTATACCCAGGGAAAATGAGGAGGTGGGCTTGCCCGCGGCGGTTATGTGGGGCGACAGCAAGGGTATGCTGGAAGACCGGATTGTGGCCCTGCGAAACGCCAATGTGTACCAGGTTCAATGGTATCGCCATATTATCAGTAACCCCTGCATACAGTCGGTGAGCAACGGTGAGATTAGCGTTCAGTCTAACTATGCAGTGTTCAAGACCTGCAATGATGGGGAGAGCACCGTTTACAATGTGGGCAGGTACGTAGACCTCATTGTTCGAGAGGGCGGCGTGTTAAAATTTAAAGAGCGCTCTGTAATTTTTGATACCCATAAAATTACCACACTCATGGTAATCCCCATTTAGCGAATAAAATTTATTTACGCCCACACACTTTGTGCGGTGGCAACAGTATAAGGAGTACCCGGATGACTTCAGAAAATCGCATGCAGTGGCCAGAAAATGCCGACCATACAGCTGTTCCCTATTACCTGTTCAATGACCCTGACATTTACAATCGAGAGCAGGACAAAATATACAATGGGCCGGCGTGGCACTTTAT
>QNFR01000118.1 GCA_003646405.1 Gammaproteobacteria bacterium | reverse complement strand
AGGGCCCGCCCGGAATCGCGCATAATTTTCCGGCGCACATTTTGCAGGTCCGGTTTCAACCGGACACAAACCGGTTTTACCCTGATTGAGCTACTTGCTGTGATGACCATCATGGGGATGGTGTTGGCTGTTTCAATTCCCGCGAGTATGCGTTTCTACGAATCAATACAGTACCGCCAGGCGGTGCGTGACGTTATCACAGTGTTGGGCTCCGCCCGTTACGTGGCGGTTAACACTGGCAAATCCCAGGACGTCGTCATTAACCCAAAGACCAGGGAAGTACGTTTAAACAAGAAGCGCACCCAGTTGCCGGAAGGGCTCAACCTTGTGGTCACCACGGCGCGGGAAGTGAACCGGGAAGATGAAGGCGTCATACGCTTTTACCCGGAAGGCGGCTCCAGTGGCGGCGGCATCGATATTGAGCGGCCCGGAGCAGATGGCGTCAGGATATCCGTGGACTGGTTGGTCGGCAGGGTAAGCCAGGAGCGCTATGCGACTGATTAGCACAACTGGATTGAGGCGCTCGGCCGGCTTCTCATTGCTGGAGATGGTGGTCGCCATTTCCATCCTGGCGCTTGCCCTGGCTTCTTTATATCAGGCGGCCAGTGGTGCCACGCGCAATGTCCGCACCGATGAAAAATATGCTTATGCAGTGGAGTTGGCCCAGTCGGTGCTGGCGAATAACGCTATGGTTCCTGTTTCTGGTGTAGACACCCACGGCGAGACGGCCGGTGGCTTTCAGTGGCGTGTGAAAACCAGGCCGGTCAGCCTTCAGCGCACGTCACTGCCGATGGGGAGTTTACAGGAAATTGAAGTCGCAGTTGGCTGGGTCGATGGGCGCAAGTGGCGAGAGGTGGTGCTTAATTCTGTGGTGGAAGGCTTCAAACCCTGATGGCCGCCTACTCTGCAAGTAATGCTGTGCGGTCCCCGACTTACACTGGTGGGCAGTACGGGTTCACCCTGGTAGAGGTGATGGTCGCCGTGACGGTTTTGTCGCTGGTTATGCTCGCAACAACAACGGGGCTGCGCACCCTGGCCAATACACAGGTTGCAATCGAGCGGATGACGGCCAGGGTTGATGATGTGCGCTCGGTGAGTAGTTTTTTGCGCGATACCCTGCAATCAACTGTTATTGGTGATGATGCCGGTGGGCTCACCCTGGGTGGGGGCGGGCAGGGCCTCACATTTTTTCGAGCTTCCCCCAACGCAGTGGAACTGGAGTCCATCGTGTTATTTGGCGAGGGTTACGGTGGCAGCTATCTGATAAGGGTGGCGCAAGAGAGCGATCAATTGGTATTGCGCTGGCTGGAGCCCGGGCGCCACCCTAAACCACAGGATTGGGAGGGGGCACCATCCAGGGTGTTGGTAAACGATCTGGATGAGCTGAAGGTCGCCTACAGGCGTGAATTTTCCGGTGATTGGCTGGACCAGTGGGACCGGCAGGGCGTGCCTGAGTTACTCAGGTTGCAGATAAAAGCGTCGGGCAGGTACTGGCCCGACCTGATTCTGCGGCCGCAACCGTAGACAGCATAGTGTGCATAATATGAATTCATCTCGCGTCGGGGCCCGGCATAAAATGCAGGCCGGTTCACCAGGGCCGGCAATAAATCGACCCCAGAGCGGCGTGGCGCTGGCTATTGTGGTGTGGTTCATCGCCGGCATGTCCCTGCTGGTGGCGGGTATCGTCTCCCACGCCAGGGTTGATACCCGTATGGCGCAGCTTCACGTGGCCAGGGCTAAAGTCAGTGGTGCGGGTGATGGTGCGACTAATTTGCTTATGGCAGAGCTGGTCGCCGGCAAACTGTCTCGTGCTGTTTTGCAGGGTGTGCAGGCGGGGAGTTACCGGGTGGGAGATATTGATGTTGCAGTGACCCTGGTTTCGACTTCCGGCCTGATTGATTTAAATCGTGCGCCCGCCGGGATGCTGGCCGCATTGTTCGCAGTGGCCGGCGGCCTTGACGAAACCGAGGCGCAGCGACTGGCGGGCAATGTGGTAGACTGGCGCAGGCTCGCATCGAAACAGCGTGGCATAAAATACGGGTCTTCCAAATTCACAGAAATAGAGGATTTGCTGCGGGTTGAAGGTGTTAATCGAACATTGTTTGATGCCCTGAGGGGATACATTGTTGCGGACAGCGCTTCCAGCGGCGCTATGAACTGGTCGCAAGCGCCACAGCAACTGTTGGCTGTGTTGGAAAAGCTGGATTCACGTCAGCACGGTGCACTGTTGCAGCGCAAGGAGTCACTGGCCAGCCCTGCTGCGGATGAAAGTGAAGCGGGCGTCCGTGGCGGTGGTACCTACCGGGTGGATGCGCTGGTGAAATATGGTGGTAGGGCCTGGCTGCGCCGGCGCTGGGTGGCTGGCGAGTCAGCGGGCGAGTCGTTGCTGCCCTGGCTTATACTGCGCACCGAGCCACCGCGCGTTGTCGATGGGTGAAAGGCGAGAGAGAAAATCGACTGATGAATAGTGATCAATGAGTGAGCTGTTTTATGCTTGAAACGGGTCAGAACTGGGAGCTTTTCGGTTACGACATGCGCCAGCTTGGCAAACACTGGTTTGCCGCCTGGCATGATTTGTTGTGGGCTGACGACTCGCCCGTGCGCAAGCACCTGGACGGTGTCGTGCAACTGCGCAGTGAGAATGGTGACGCGCTATACCAGGCGGGATCTATATCGGCGCAGGCACCGTTCGAGTCTGAGGCCATACTGCTGCCGGATGATTTGGTGTTGATCAGGCAGCTTCGATTGCCGGCTAGTGTGGAAACTTACCTGGACTCTGCACTTGCGCTGGAAGCCAGTGCCAACAGCCCCTTTGCAACGGATGACACCGGGTATGGATGGCAACTCGTGGTGCGTGATGGCGATCATCTCCAGGTGGTCCTGGTCATTGTCTCAATCAGTACTGTCATGGCCTATCTGGCGCGGCAATACGATACCCATGACCCACAGGCTCAGGAAATCTGGTCTGAAGTGGATGGCGCCATGGTGTTGCTGCGAGGCTTCGGTGAAAAAAAGCGGGAAGACAAGTACGCGAAGCGATTGTTGCGGTGTGGTCTGGCCATTATGGGCTGCACCTTGATTCTGGTGCTTATCCTGGGTGTCGCTGCCGGTGCCAAGCGTGCCCAGTTATTGCAGGTAGAGACACTGGCCGGAAATACCCAAAGAGAAGCGGCGCCAGCCTCGCAGATGCGCTCCTCGTTGGCACACGCCAATGAGGTCATTGGTGCTGCCAACGATATTGTCGATCGTTTTCCAAACCCCCATCACGAAATTGCCAAGCTTACCGTGCTACTTGAAGACGGTACGTCGGTGGCACGATTTTCCATGAATGGTCGGGAAATTCGTCTGCAAGGGCGGGCCGTGGATGCTGCGGCAGTGATGCAGAAGCTAACTGACGAGCCCACCTATAGTGAAGTATTGTCACCACAGGCGATCGTAAAAGTGCGTAACACGAGCCTGGAGCAGTTTTCGCTGAATATTACTTTGCGCGATGGAGAATCAGGGTGAACTGGTTGCGATCCCATCAGCGCAGCGCATGGATAATCGGCCTGACACTGCTTATTCCGGTGGTTTTGTATATCAATCTCTTGATGAGTCTGCAGGGTCTGCGTCAGGGATATCAGTCACAGATAGATGGTCTGGAACCGCGCATTGCGAGAATGCAGGGTTTGATCGAGCACCAGGAGCAACTGCGTGAAGCGGCCGGCAAGGTCGATAAACAGGTCGTGAACCTGGTTTACGCCGCAACCGCTGACAGGGCCACGGTATCTGCCGCACTGCAGACGGAAGTGCGCCAAATTCTGGTAGATGCGGGGCTTTCCGTCACTAATAGCCATGTTCTGCCGGTGCGTGAGGAGGAGACCTTCGATTATATCGGTGTCAAATTGACGGTCACAGGAAGTATTGACGGCCTGGATACGGCTCTCGTGGCTCTGGCGGCGTATATGCCACTGGTGCTGGTGGAATCGTTGGATGTGTGGACCAGTCGTACCAGCCGCTTTAAAGTTGATGTGCAGGCGCAAACAATTAGCGCGACCCTGCAACTATTGTCATTGAGGGCTGTGCAATGACCTGGTTGAGTATCCTTAGGGGTCGCTATAGTGTGGCGACTAATCCTCTGCGAACCGAGAGGAAGATAGAGTTAATCGCGCTCGTACTAGGGTTGGTTTTGTGTTTTCAGTTATTGTACAGTGGCGTCCGGTATGCGCGGGCCCCTTTGTTTGATGCGGTAGCGCCGGCAGAAGATGCTCTCACAGTAAAGCGAATTCATCCCCTGGCCAGGGTGACCACAGCACAGAGTGACCAGATCCGGAGCAGGCCGTTATTTTGGGAAAGTCGCCGTCCCGTCGAGCAGGTGGTTGTCACTGGTAAAGACAAGGTTTCCCGGGATAGAGGCGCCAAATTGAAGGACGTCACCCTGAAGGGGGTGTTTGGCGATGACGAGACAGCGGGCATCATTGTCAAGGTAAAGGACAAAAAGCGACGTATATTACTAGGTGAGGAGATAGATGGGTGGACTCTGGCGTCTGTAAAGCCCAACGAGGCCGTGTTCTCGGCTGGTGGCAGGACAAAAAGGCTGCTGCTGCGTAGGCGCAGCGATTTCGATGACATGCCCCCGATAGCGGGCGTGGTGGGCAACCCTGACCGGCCCGGGCCACCCACTGGTGAACAAAATGCCAAAGAAAGTAGCGAGGAATCATTGTCCCTGGGTGGTATGCTCAGGAAATGATTGCGAGCGAGTTAATCCCAGGAATAAGAATAAGATAAATGACATTTCCCATGTTACGAAGTTTGATAATCTGCACGATGCTTGGCCTGTTAGGCAGTTGCACCGCAACGACTACCGGCAAACAGGGTACGGCGGGCGCTACCGCCAGGGCCCAGAGTGCGCAAAAGGCTCCCGCTAGTGGGCAAGGGGCGTCGGCGCCCACAGTGGATGTCTCCGCTGCACTGTCCACATCAGCGGCAGACCTTGCGGCGTCCAAAAGCAAAGAAAGCCAGCGCGTCGCACCGACTATCTATAGAGGTAATGACCGCCAGGTTCGTTTACCCGCTGTAGAGGAGCCGGTGCGCTTCCTGGGAGATGATGTCAGCCTGAATTTTGAGCAGGCGCCCCTCAGTGAGGTGATGCATGCGATTATGGGGGATATCCTCCAGTTGGATTATATTGTGGACCACCCGATAAAGGGGCAGGTCACTCTGCGCACGCGTACCCCTGTACCGCGCGATGAACTGCTGGAGATTCTCGAGTCGCTGCTCAGGGCCAATAAAGCATTGATGATCAGGGGTTCTGATGGCCGCTACCTGGTCACCGGTGCGCAGGAGGGCAGCAAGCTCTCCCCCGACGTGTCCAGCCAGAAAAACACCGGGGCTGGCTACAGTACCATCATCGTGCCCCTGCGCTATATCAGTGCCTCGAACATGGCGGAAATACTGCAGCCGGTGGCCGATGAGAAGGCTTTTGTCCGCGTTGATAATGCGCGCAGTCTGTTGATGTTGGCCGGTACACGGGAGCAGTTGGACGGCTGGCTGGATATGGTCGCGACGTTTGACGTGGACCTGCTCAAGGGTATGTCGGTTGGCCTGTTTCCCCTGGAGAACAGCGGTGTTGAGGAGGTCGCGGAGGCCCTGTCGGTGCTGCTCAACGATGGGGGGCAGGATGAGAAGAGGGGCGCCCTGGCGAAGGTTGTTCGCGTGGTGCCGGTTAAGCGGCTCAATA
Organism: Gammaproteobacteria bacterium; assembly: GCA_003646405.1. Classification (GTDB taxonomy): domain Bacteria; phylum Pseudomonadota; class Gammaproteobacteria; order Pseudomonadales; family Halieaceae; genus JBALVO01. The sequence goes on along the minus strand of QNFR01000118.1, from coordinate 1,054 downwards.
GCATCCTTATCGTGACGCCGCGCAGCCACTACCTCGATACCGTGGGAACCTGGATCGAGCGCCTGGACGGCCTGCCTGATTCAAAGTTCGAGAGACGCCTTTATGTCTACCCGGTGCAGAACACTTCCGCCGGTCGCCTGGCGGAATTACTCAATCGCATATACGCCGATGAATTTGTAGAGATCAGTGGCAGCCGCTCGGTCTCTAACAGTGGGGAGCGCGGAGGCGGTGATGGGCGCCGTGCGGGTGTCGCCCCCGGTATGTCAGCTGAAACCCTGGGTGCTGGTTCCTTAGGGATTGGTAAATCATCCTTTAGCGCGCCCACGTCTACCGGCTCAGGTGGCTCTATCTCCTCCATTGGCGCGCTGGCAGACATGGGCGGCGGCGCCTCTTCGTTGGAGAATGTGCGGGCGGTCGCGGACGAAGACAATAATGCCCTGCTCATTCACGCCACCGGCAAGCAGTATGGCCTGATCAAAACAGCCCTGGAGCAGTTGGATGTGGTGGCGACCCAGGTCCTTATCGAGGCCAGTATTCTGGAGGTGTCACTCACCGATGAACTGCGCTATGGGCTGGAATGGAGCTTCAATAACAATCTTGGCGACGATTATGACGGGGTGGGTGTGCTGGCCGCCGCCGCCGGTGGGCCGGTCGCCATCGCACCGGGTTTCTCCTACTCGGTAATCAATTCGGCGGGTAATATCAAAGCGGTGTTAAATGCGCTGTCTGAGCAATCCTTGATCAATGTGATCTCAACACCGTCGGTCATGGTGTTGGATAATCACACCGCCTATATACATGTGGGTGACCAGGTGCCAACCTTCGACCAGCAAACCGAGTCCGATGCCGGCAGGATTACCCAGTCCGTCGTCTATAAGGATACCGGTGTGAAGCTCACGGTGACGCCGTCGGTGAATGCCGGTGGCCTGGTCACCATGGATGTGGAGCAATCCGTGACCGATATTGGTCCGATTGATACGGCGACCGGCCAGCGCGCCTTCAACGAGCGCAATATCATGAGCCGCGTGGCGGTTCGCTCCAACGAGTCGGTGGT
>QNFR01000117.1 GCA_003646405.1 Gammaproteobacteria bacterium | reverse complement strand
CTGGTGCACACCCTTAATGGCCAGTACGACGACAACAGCCTGATCAAACTGGCGGGGGTCGCTTCAGTTCTGTTAGTCACACCTCTGGTCATCGCCGCGGCCATGAGCCAGTTTTCCGCGGCGGTAGCGGATACGCTCGCCGCCACCGGAAATATGGAGGAAATGACCCACGGCAGCCTGAAGGCGAAGTTCGGTACTGTACTGGTGGGTGGCGGCGCGATCGCATTGTCGTGGTCGGCGAACACGCTCGAAATACTCGCGCTGGCTTCCCGCGCGTTCGCGTTTTACTACCTGTTGCAATGCCTGGTGGCCATCCGCGTGAGCAAATCGACCATTCAGCAAGCAGGCATGATAGCGCTCGCGACCGTACTTGGCTTTATCACTATCTTTGCGGTTCCGGCGAGCTAGTGTACCTCGTCACTCACAATACCGGCCCCAACATGGCCATGGTGTTATTCCACAGCCGCCTCGTGGACGACCACTTTGCCACCATTTCCTTTGATATCTCGTTGGCACTGTCGATATAGCTCTGCTGCCGCTCGCGTACCGTTTGCGTCAATTGCGGATCATAGAACAGGATATTGTTCTCATAATTCAGGTCGAAACTGCGGCGGTCCATATTGGCGGAGCCGATCAGGGTGAGCTCGCCGTCCACGGTGAGCGTCTTGCTGTGCAACAGCCCGCCCACGAACTCCTGTATGTCCACCCCGGCCTTGAGCAGTTCGGCATAGTAACTGCGTGCGGTAGCGGCGACGGCCCTGGAGTCATTTTTTGCGGGCAGGATGAGGGTGGTGCGCACCCCGCGGTAGGCCGCCGCACAAAGAGCAGCCTGCATCGACTCGTTGGGCACGTAATAGGGTGTGGATATAATCAGTTCCACGCGGGCACTGTACATCAATGACCCGAACAGTTCGGGCATAGCCGAATGGCGCAGGGTCGGGCCGCTGGCGATGACCTGCGCGATCACCGTTCCCGCGGTTGTGGGGGTAGGGCCGGCGGCGCCTAAGCTCAAGTCTTTACTCAGATCCTCACCCACATAAGTCATCCAGTCAGTGGCGAACAGCCGTTGATTCTGCCGCGCAATGGGCCCCTCCAGGCGGATAACCGAATCAACCCAGGGCGCAAATTTTGCCTTGACCAGAAACTCAGGGTCGGCGCAATTCTGGCTACCGCAATAGGTGACGCGGCCGTCGATAACGAGAATTTTGCGGTGGTTACGCAAGTCTATACGCCCTTGAAGAGGCCGCAGCAATGGGTTGCGAATGCGCAGGGCTACTGCGGTTTGCACACCGGCCGCCCCCATTTCCCGCCACAACCTTGATTTGAGCAGCGTCCTTGAACCCAGGTCATCCACCATGGCACGGCAAGTGACACCGCGAGCAGCAGCACGTTTGAGCGCCCCGGCCAACTTGCTGCCATTGTTATCGGTCAGCCAGATATAGAACAATACGTTGACCTGGTCGGTGGCGGCATCGATGTCCGTTACCATGTGATCTATGCTGGTATTGGAATCAGTCATCAGCGCGGCGCTATTTTCTGCCACCGGCTCAAAGCCGCTAATGGAACGCCCAACACTGAACAGTGGTGCGTAGCGTGAGGGCAGCTGCGCCTCCAGGTGCGCTGCCGTATCGATGACCGCCCCCGGCGTCGCCGGCAACTGCGCGCGCACCTCACGCATGACTTTGAAGTTACGGCGGCCTATATTCGTCTCCCCAAGAAACAGATAGGCAATGACACCAATACCCGGCAAGGCGCCGACTACAGCTATCCACGCGATGCGAGAAGCCGGCTGGCGATGCGGTCTTAACAGGATACGCACCACGACCATCCCCACGACCATTATGTTCAAAACCCATAACACGATCGTTTCATTCATGAGGCTAGCTTGCACTATCCCCGCGAGCGCATCAAGTGCAAGATCCCTGTTGAGCACTATCGCCATTGAATTACACCACCAGTGAGCTGGCAACGGAGTCAGCTGGTCGATTCATTACTCTATCAGGTAAATCAAAAAAAACGGGGCAACAGCCTGGCGTTGCGCGTAACCGGTATTATGGCTGATCTCCCAAAATTTTATGGACGGAACCACCGCGGGCAAATATCACGGTATATAGTAGTGTTTACCGTTGCTAAAGGGGGGTTGATGTACGAAGCAGCTATTGGCGGACAGCCATTTAGCTATGCAGAAAAGTGAATTGAAGAGTTCCGTGAAAAAATAATTCCAGGATCAGGCCGTTCGATGGCACAATGGCTATGTTGTTCTACGCCAACATAAAGAATTACGAAGGAGACAGGGAAAATGAACCACGTCCAGAGAGTTATGTTGTTCTTTACCACTTTCACGATGATCACCAGCCTGGTTCCGGCTCAGGCTATGGATTTTGGAAGCCCTACACCTGATTCACTCGTCAAGGGATTATACCCGGGCAAAGGCTATTCACCCTACGCACAGCACTCCTTCCCGAGCAATGTGTACTGGGGTGATACACACTTGCATACAGGGTTGTCACTTGATGCCGGTCTGTTCGGCAATATTCTTGGCCATGAAGATGCTTACCGCTTTGCGCGTGGCGAAGAAATAACAGCGTCGGGAGGCGTGCAAGCCAAGTTAGGCCGACCACTGGACTGGCTGGTAATTACGGATCATTCAGACATGATGGGGCTGGCAGCGGGTGTCCAGAATGGCGACCCCAATGTTCTGGCGGTACCGAAGGGTAAGGAGTGGCATGAAGGTTTTAAGAAAGGCGGCAAGGCTGCTGGAGAAGCGGCTTTCGACTTAATTACCCATTTTGCGCAAATGAAAGTTCCTGAATCACTTGTCAGTGATTATTCGCCCGGCTCAGAGGTATACGACAAGCTGTGGTACGAGATAATCGATACTGCGGATCGTTTTAATGATCCGGGCAAATTTACCGCACTCATTGGGTTTGAGTGGACATCGGTCCCTAAAGGTTTCAATCTGCACCGCAACGTGATTTTGCGCGACAACGGTGATCGTGCACGGCAGGTGATTCCACTAACCACACAGCCACCCATTGGCACTACGAATCCGCTCGATCTTTATAAATGGTTAGCGGATTACGAGAAAAAAACAGGTGGCCAGGCATTTGCGATCTCCCATAACGGCAACCTCTCCAACGGCTGGATGTTCCCCACCGAAGACACCTATGCTGGCGGCAAGGTTGATAAAAACTATGTCGAATTACGCGCCAGGTGGGAACCACTCTACGAGGTCACGCAAATAAAAGGTGACGGGGAAACACACCCTGTGCTGTCGCCCAATGACGAGTTCGCTGATTACGAGACATGGGCCGTCGGAAATCTTGATATGACTGAACTCAAGACAGATGACATGCTGCAACGTGAATACGCGCGTGAAGCTTTAAAAAACGGATTCAAGCTGAAAAAGAAACTGGGCACCAATCCTTATAAGTTCGGCATGGTGGGCGCAACCGATAGTCATACCTCTCTATCAACCGCAGAAGAAGAAAACTTTTTTGGAAAATCCACTAGTGTGGAACCTTCGAAAACACGCGTATCACATCCTTTTATAAAATCGAAGCTGGGTGAAATTACGGGTGATATGTTAGTCGCTTCCGGTTACCAGGGCGTGTGGGCAACCGAAAATACGCGCGAGGCACTCTGGGATGCCATGGCGCGCAAGGAAACCTACGGAACCACCGGGCCACGTATGATGGTTCGATTCTTCGGTGGCTGGGATTATAACGACAATGATCTACGCAGCCGTACACCCGCTTTTCGTGGGTATGACAAAGGTGTGCCCATGGGCGGTGATTTAAAGAAGGCGCCCAAAGACAAAAAAGCACCGACGTTTATGGTCTATGCGTTGCGTGATCCCGTCGGCGCCAATCTCGATCGTATACAGATCATCAAAGGATGGATAGATAAAACAGACGAGACTCACGAAAAGGTTTATGACGTAAGTTGGTCGGGCGATCGCAAGCCCGACGCCAAAGGCAAATTACCAGCTGTGGGTAATACGGTCGATCTGGAAGCAGCAAACTGGACCAACACCATCGGTGCTTCTGAGCTCGCTACCGTCTGGACCGACCCGGATTTCGACGCCAAAGAAAATGCCTTCTACTATGCTCGTGTTATCGAAATACCAACACCGCGCTGGGTTGTCTACGACAAGGTACGTCTCGGCGCCGAACTTCCGAAGGATGCAAAGTTAATTCATCAGGAGCGCGCCTACACTTCACCGATCTGGTATAAGCCTGAAGGTTAAGTTTATTACTATAGGCTGCAGACATTATTGGTTGCGGGCATGTCCAGCGGGATGCGGGTACTGGTGGCTGCGCGCTGCAGGTACAACCGGGGCTATCGGAACAAGAACGCACTGGGCACCTTTTGCCGATACGGGATAGAAGCCTCAAGGCGCGGTTACGTGGAAAGCAGCAAGCACCCAACAGTGTAACCCCGAAACATTAGCGCCACTATTATTGCCGCTCCGCAATAAACAGAAATGGACCCAGATTATTGGACAGCGCTATAAGAATGTAAAGAGGCGGCAAAGGCGTCAGGCCTCTCATTTCCCAACTGACATAATTTAATGTATGGGTACATATTCATGATACGTCATGCCCTTCATTGGTATTACGCAAAGACATTTCTAGCCACATTAAAAAAGCACCTATAAAAAAACAGCACGCATCCCAGTGCAAAAAGTGCGGCGCCAATCATAAATAAAGTGGCTATCCACCGGTTTAACTGCCCGGGTTCCAATACCCAAACCCGTAATACCAAGGGTGGTTGATGCTCAGCCATGCTTGAAGCCCCCAGCCTCTTCTTCGGTAATGAAATTGGAAACAGGGTGTTTGTCCAGGTGAGCCAGAGCTTGCTGACAATCTTCCAACAATAAGTCCGCCATATTTTTGCTAAAGTGAAGTTGTTACTTTACTTTTCCGGTCACTCCCACTCAATAGTGGCTGGCGGTTTGCTGCTTATATCGTAAGTCACCCGGGACACGCCGGAGATTTCATTGATGATGCGATTGGAGGTGCGCTCCAGTAACTCGTAGGGCAGATGAGCCCAGCGGGCGGTCATAAAGTCCACCGTCTCCACCGCACGCAGGGCGATGACATATTCGTAGCGGCGGGCGTCACCCACCACCCCCACTGATTTGACGGGCAGGAACACGGCGAAGGCCTGACTGGTCTTCTGGTAGAAGTCATCCCGATGCAGTTCCTCCATAAAGATGGCGTCGGCCAGGCGCAGCAGGTCGGCATACTCTTTTGTCACTTCACCGAGGATGCGCACACCCAGACCCGGACCCGGGAAGGGATGGCGGTAGACCATGTCGTAAGGCAGGCCCAGTTCAAGGCCAATCTGGCGAACCTCGTCCTTGAACAGTTCGCGCAGGGGTTCCACCAGTTCGAAGCTCATATCGTCCGGCAGGCCGCCGACGTTGTGGTGCGATTTGATCACGTGGGCCTTGCCAGTCTTGCCACCGGCGGACTCGATAACGTCCGGATAGATAGTGCCCTGGGCCAGCCATTTCACCCCGGTCAATTTTGTGGCCTCCTCGTCGAACACATCGATAAAGGTATTGCCGATAATCTTGCGCTTTTCCTCCGGATCAGACACGTCTTTGAGCTTACCCAGGAACAGATCCTCGCGATCACTGCGGATGACTTTCACCCCCATATTGCGCGCGAACATATCCATCACATGGTCGCCTTCATGCAGGCGCAACAGACCGTTATCCACGAACACGCAGGTCAGCTGGTTGCCGATGGCCCGGTGCAGCAGGGCCGCCACCACCGAAGAGTCCACACCACCGGACAGACCCAATAATACCTTGTCGGTGCCTACCGTGGCCTGCACTCGATGAATCGCATCCTCGACTATGTTAGCCGGAGTCCACAGCACCTCACAGCCACACTTCTCCAATACGAAATGCTCGAAAAGCCGTTTGCCCTGCACTGTGTGGGTCACTTCCGGGTGGAACTGGATACCGTAAAAGGGTTTCTCCCGATGCGCCATACCAGCTATCGGGCAGCTCTCGGTTTCAGCGATCAGTTCGAAATCCGGTGGCAACTCCACCACTTTGTCACCGTGGCTCATCCACACATCCAGCAGGCCGTCACCGTGCTCGTCGATATGATCGCGGATATCGTGCAGCAGTCCACCGTTGCCTACCTGCTTGATTTGGGCATAGCCGAACTCACTGACATGCGATCCCGCCACCACACCACCGAACTGCTCGGCCATGGTCTGCATACCGTAGCAAATACCCAGTACCGGCACGCCCAGTTCGAATACGCAGGCCGGCGCCCGCGGCGAGGCATCGGTGGACACCGATTCCGGCCCTCCGGACAGGATGACACCGCGGGGCTGGTACTCGCGAATTTCCTGTTCAGTCATATCAAAGGCGCGAATTTCACTGTAAACACCCACCTCCCGCACCCGGCGGGCAATCAACTGGGTGTATTGCGAGCCAAAATCCAGGATAAGGATTTTCTGGGCATGAATGTCTGCGCTCATGATTTTTCCTGTGTAAAAAAATTTATTAAGATCTTCCGCTAGCGGCAGCCTGTTGAACAAGTCTCAGGCGAGTACGAGACAAGGCAAAGATGGGCGAAAAAGCGGAGTTTACATGCTAATTTTGAGCCCATCTTTAACGCCGTATCGTACCGGTTGAGGCTTGTTCAGCGTGCTGCCCTATCTCACCGGGTAATTGGGTGCTTCCTTGGTGATCGTGACATCGTGCACATGACTTTCCGACATACCCGCCGCGGTGACGCGCACAAACTCCGGCCGGGTGCGCATGGCTTCCATATCGGCACTGCCGGTGTAACCCATAGCCGAGCGTACGCCGCCCATCAATTGCTGCACGATGGCGGCCACCGGTCCCTTGTAGGGTACGCGCCCCTCGATACCCTCTGGCACCAGTTTCTCG
>QNFR01000116.1 GCA_003646405.1 Gammaproteobacteria bacterium | reverse complement strand
TTTTTTATGCCGGAAATGGGCGGCTACTTCCTGGAGTTTGCCAACTTTGAGGAAGCCAATTCCCTGAAGACGCCCGAACACATCGCTCCGGTATGGTATTTCACGCCGTTCTACTCGGTGCTGCGGGCGGTGCCTGACAAGTTCTGGGGGTTTATTGCGTTCGCCGCATCCGTCGCCGTACCGTTTATGTTGCCCTGGCTGGATCGCAGCCCGGTCAAGTCCTGGCGCTATCGCGGCAATATCACCAAGATCATGCTGCTGGTCTTTGTCGCTTCCTTCCTGATTCTGGGTGTGCTGGGCGTCAAGGCACCGACTCCGGCTCGCACCTTGTTGGCGCAAATCTGCTCGGTGATCTACTTTGGGTTCTTCCTGTTGATGCCCATCTGGACCAGTATGGACAAGACCAAACCAGTTCCGGAACGCGTCACCATGAATGGCGGTATCGGGTTCTGGGGCAGCGTTGGTGGTTTTGTGTTAATCATGATTCTGACTATTTTGCCACTCAAGGCGGTGGGGTCAGATTCGGCGCACAACTGTGGCAGCATGGCCTGCGATGAAATCGCGGTAAACCCTCACGATAAGGTCTCGCTGCAAAACGGCGCCAAAATGTACATGAACTACTGCATGGGATGCCATTCACTGCAGTATTCGCGCTACAACCGGGTTGCCGAGGACCTGGGCATCCCCGAGGACTTGTTCCAGGCCAACCTGATGTTTGATCCAGGTGTAAAAATCGGGGCACTGATGTTCAGCTCGATGGACGAGCGCAATGCCAAGGCATGGTTTGGCGCAGCGCCACCGGATTTGACCCTGATTTCCCGCGCGCGCCATCCACAATGGCTATACACTTATCTGCGTACCTTTTATAGGGACGACAGCCGTCCCTACGGTGTCAACAACAAGGTATTCAAGGACGTGGGCATGCCGCATGCACTGCTGGAGCTGCAGGGTATGCAGGAGTGCGCCATGGGTCCGGTTACGGCGTACAATGGCGGCATCAAACGCGATCCACTGACGGGGGCGGATATTCTGGAGGAGCCCTGTGGTCAGTTCATTATTGCTGAGGCGGGACAGATGACCCCACAAGAATTCGAAGTGGCGATATACGATCTGGTGAACTTCCTCGCCTATACGGCCGAACCGATGGCGGCTGATCGCCATCGCATCGGTATATTCGCGCTGCTTTTTATCGTCCTGTTTACCGTGTTCGCCTGGTTGCTCAATCGTGAGTACTGGAAAGACGTACACTGATCACAGGCGATCAATATTGCTGTAGTGTGGTAGTTGTCGCGCTGCGGCGTTTTATGTAAGAAATAACTGAGGAATCCCCGATGGGTGTAGTGGCAAAACGGTCTTCGATGACATTTTTTTCTGATAACACAAGTCACTACAGCCACCGTGTGCGCATAGTTCTGGCGGAAAAAGGTGTCACAGTGGAGATGATAGAAGTGGATGCGGGTCATCCACCGGCGGAATTGGCTGACCTCAATCCCTACGGCAGCTTGCCCACCCTGGTAGACAGGGACCTGGTGTTGTATGAGTCCAAGGTGATGATGGAGTATCTGGATGAACGTTTCCCGCACCCGCCGCTATTACCGGTATACCCGGTGGCCAGAGCCGAGAGTCGTCTGTACATTCACCGCATCGAGAAAGACTGGTGCGCTCTGGTGGACGCGATCCAGCACACGCGCAGCGAAAATGTGATCAAAAAATCCACCAAGGAATTGCGCGAAAGTATCCTGGGCATAGCGCCTATCTTTGTAGAGAAGCCATTCTTTATGAGCGACGATTTCACCCTCGTGGATTGCTGTATTGCACCCATCCTGTGGCGCCTGCCGTTCCTGGGCGTCGATATTCGTTCCAGCAAGCAGTCCAAGCCGCTGCTGGCCTATATGGACACCCTGTTCAACCGGGAGTCCTTTCAGGAGAGCCTGTCTGAGCAGGAACGGGAAATGCGCCTTTAGGGGCGCACTCCCCAATTGCGGCCCTCCGCTGCCGGTTCAGTCATGACTTCAAGTCGCCCCTATATTATGCGCGCACTCTACGAGTGGATCGTGGACAACGATTGCACGCCCTATGTGCTGGTCGACGCATCCAGCGAAGATGTGATGGTGCCTCAGCAATTCGTCAAGGACGATCAAATTGTCCTCAATATCTCTCCCGGCGCGGTTATGGACTTGAATATCTCCAACGAAGCGGTGGCCTTCAATGGCCGTTTCGGCGGCGTGGCCACGGATGTCTTTGTGCCGGTTTCGGCCGTGGTGGGTATCTACGCCCGCGAGAATGGCCAGGGTATGGTGTTCGAGCCGGAGGAGGCCGCCGAGCCGCCTGATGACACGCCGCCGGAGCCGAACAAGATCGAAGGGCGACCCTCTCTCAAAATTGTCAAATAGTGGTTTGGCAGTCGCCAGACCGCCCTAATCGACCAGCTCAAACAAACGCACCACCCGCTGCACACCGGAAATACCCGCGGCTTTATCGGAAACCCGCTGGGCTTCGGCGCGCGTGGCCAGCCCCATCAGGTAGACCACGCCGTTTTCAGTGACGACCTTGACGCGAGTGCCCTCGCTGTCGGGACTGCCCAGCAGCCAGGATTTCACCTTGGTGGTGATCCAGGTGTCACTGCTGCGGGTCATGCCGGAGCTGGGAGAGGCAATTTCCAGTTCATTGTAGATCCTGCGCACGCCGTGCACCTTGCGTACCACCGCCGTAGCTTTGGTCTTTAATTGCTCATCGTTGACCTGCCCCGCCAGGAGTACATAACCGTTGTAGCACACGACTGTTATATGGGCGTCGTAAAAGGCCTCATCCGCCGCGTGGATGTTGACTGTGGCCTTGGTTTCTATGTTGTCGTCTTCAAGGACTTGCCCCATGGTGCGTTCCACCGGCTCGTCTTCGATGGTGTCGACTTTCATGGTGGCGAGGAAACTGCCGCAGCCGGACAGGGCGAGCGCGCCACAGGTGAGCAGGGCTATTGAGAGTTGTTTCATGTTTTATTCCTGGTAAGTTCCGAACAGGCGGTGATCAATCAGCTCGCACAGGCAGTGGATCGCCATGGTGTGCAGCTCCACTATGCGGGGTTGGCGGGGAGCGTCGACACGTAGCTCAACATCCTCCACGCGTATGAGTGTGCTGAGTTCGCCATCGCCGGTGTTGGACAGCGCAACCACGGTCATGTTCCGCTCCCGGGCGGCCTGCACGGCTCGCAGCAGATTGTTGGCACCATCTGAGCTGTTGATGCACAACAGGATATCACCGGCCTGGCCCAGCGCGCGCAGTTGCCTGGAAAAAATATCGATAACGCCGCTGGAATGGGCGATGGCAGTGATGTTGGCGCCATCGCTGCTCAGGGTCAGCGCGGGTAGGGCGGGCCTCTCCTGTTCAAAGCGGCTCAGCAGGTTGCTGACAAACAGCTGCGCCAGGGCTGCATCCACACCGTTGCCGCAGGCCACAATCTTGCGATCTTCCAGCAGTGCCCGGGCCATTAACTGGCTGCCCCGTTCTATGGGTTCTGCCAGGTTGTCGACAGACAGGGTGATGGTTTCGATGGTGTTCTGGAAATTTTCAGCGATAATCTGGTAGTAGTCCATGCAGTCTGTTCCGGGCGTTTCAGGCGGTGAAGGCGTTGCGAATCCAGTGAATCTCGGGGCTGGTTACGGATTGTCGCGGTTCGAAGGCAATCACGTCAAATCGGCAGGGCATATTCGCCATGCCTGGATGGTGCTGCAGGTACAATTGCGCGGTGCGCAGGATACGCAGTTGCTTGCGTTTGTCCACCGAGGCGGCAGCGCTGGCAAAGTAGCGGTTGTTGCGCGCCCTGACTTCGACAAATACCAACGTGTTTTTGTCTTTTGCCACGATATCAATTTCGCCGGTTTTACCCCTGTAGTTTCGCGCCAGCAATTGTAGACCCCGGCCTTGCAGCCACTGTGCTGCGCGAGTCTCATAATCGTCCCCCAGTGCTTTCATGGCGCTACCTCATGCTGCTGTGTTTTGCAATAAGGCTCAGTCTAGCTACTGTGACTTGAGGACGCCTCCATCAAATGTGGCCAGCGACAGTTCCCTGTGGATACGTAGCTGCGGGTCCATGCTCAACAGGCCGGTATCGCCCCTGAGCAGGGCATCGGGGCCCGCCTGTAACCGTCTGAAGTTGGACTGTAACAGGAAGGCATCCGCCCCCAGGGCATTGAGGCGGGTGTAATTGTCGTTGCCAGTATCACCAGCAGCTATCGCTACTCGCAGGCCGGGGTTGGAGCCTAACAGCCAGGGCATCTCCACCAGATTGATGCCGTTTAAGTCCCTGTCCCGTGTATCGGGAATGCCACTGTAAATGCTGGAAGTGGCATAGACCGGCAGGTCTCCTGCATAGTGAAAAGCCAGTAGTGGCTTGATGGAGCGCGCCTCAGCACCGCTGCGGCTGAGCAGGAAAACCACATCAAGGTCCTTGCGGCGGCGGGCGGTAGACTCGATATTGGTAGCCAGCATGCTGCGCACATCGCGTGCCCTTTGTTCACTGGCGGGAAGGTCCAGTGCATTTTTTACGCTGAGGGAATAGTCGTCCCGGTTGGTGTAAGTGACACTGCTGGTGACAGTACCGCCCAGCGCGGTCCAGCGCGCCTGCAGGGCCTCCTGCACCTTGTTACCCCAGTCCCCGGCAGACCGCACGATCAGTGCCGAACGGGCACCCTGGCCAAAGGCGAGTTCAGCAATGCGCTCTGCCTCGTCTTCAGGTGCCAGTGACAGCTGTACCAGGGCGCTGCCGGTGGCGGGCAATACCTGATCGATACGGTTCAGTGCCAGTACCGGAACGGGACGCTCCAGACGCGTCCCCAACTCGGCCACAGCTTGCTTACTAAGAGGGCCGACCACCAGGCTTACACCCTGGCTCAGGGCATCATCATAAGCGGCATTGGCAGACTCGTAGCGGTCCAGATCCAATACCAGTACCTCATAGTCGCCCCGGCCGGCGTCCCGTTTGGCGTAATAGCTGGCCAGGTAGCCATCGCGCACCGCTTTGCCCGCGGGGGCCAGTCGCCCGCTGAGAGGGAGTATAAGCGCGACCTTGCCCGGTGGTGGGGGCTGCTGCTGCAGGTAATCCAGGCCACCGGGCAGGGGTGTTGCCGCCGGATGTCCCACATTGTTACTGCGCCAGACGGACAGGTCGTTGGCTGTCAGGCTGTAACTTTCGCGGCTGAGCAGTGCGAGCTCTAACCAACTCCGCCACCGGGGGTCTGTTGTCGCAGACATCGCGGTTTGCAGCTGAGCGGTATCGAGTCGCTGCAGGTCTCGCCAGATGCCACGTTTCAGTGTCGCGGTGCTTTCTGCGGGGGTCCAGCGCAGGATTTGATCCGCCAGGCGAGCGCTTTGCAGGTTATCTCCCGACATTTGTACCATGTAACGCTTGAAATTGAGGATGCGGTATCGCAGGGCGGCGTTCATTGCGGGGTAAGTCAGTTGTTCGAGTTGTGCCAGGGCCGGTGCCTGGTGACCACGGGAATACGCTATGCGGGCCTCCAGGTAACCGAGGTAGGTGCGGTCATCGGGCGTCAACTGTGCTGGCGGGACATCCTGCAGTGCCACGCTGGCCGCCATCCAGTCAAAGTGTACGAGAGATTGCTCGGCGCCGCTGAATTGCGCACTGAACTCGCTGTGAGGGAGTGTCAGGGAAATACTCTGTTTCTGCGGCTGTACCACCACCGGGGGTGGTGTTGGTTCGGCGCTCTTCTGTTCGGGCGTGCCGGAGCAGCCCCACAGGCCGAGGAATAGCAGGATTATGCTTATCGTCGGGAGACAGTTCTGTCGCTTGGGAGGGGAGTGTCTCATGCTATGCTTCACCGCTGTGTGTGGAATCCATTGTGTGGGTGCTACCAGGTTGTTCGACATTATAAGGGGAAAATGTGGATTGCGGACTCTATGTTGTGGCAACACCCATTGGCAACTTCGGTGATATGTCACAGCGGGCAGTGGATGTACTGCAGGCGGTAGACCTCATCGCTGCAGAGGATACCAGACACAGTCAGCGGCTGTTGCAACATTTTGCCATCGGTACGCCGATCATGGCCTACCATGATCACAGTGACGAGCGCGCTCTGGGCAGAATCGAAACCTGTTTGGCCGGCGGTGGTAGTGTCGCCCTGGTGTCCGATGCGGGAACGCCGCTGATCTCCGATCCCGGCTACCGCCTGGTGCGTTTTGTGCAAGAGCGGGGCTTTGTCGTGCGGCCCATACCTGGCGCCTGTGCCGCTATCGCCGCACTGAGTGTCTGCGGCCTGGCTACGGATCGTTTCCTGTTCGAGGGTTTCCTCCCGGCCAGGAGCGGCGCCAGAGCCAATCGCCTGGCCAGGTTGGAAGGGGAGACAGTCACCCTTATTTTCTATGAGGCGCCCCATAGAGTGGAGGCTTGCCTGCAGTCAATGGTCGAGGTGCTCGGTGCTGGGCGTGAGGCGGTATTGGCCAGGGAGATGACCAAGACCTTCGAGACAGTCAGGCGAGGTACGCTGGCGGAGCTGGCGGAGTTTGTCGCCGGTGACGGCAATCAACAGAAGGGGGAAATCGTACTGGTGGTTGCCGGCAAGGAGCGAGTCGAGCAGGAACTGGGCGCCGATGTGGCGGCGCTGCTGTCGCGGTTGGCTGAGGAACTGCCCGCCAGACGGGCGGCGGCGGTGGTGGCCGATTGCACCGGCCTGCGCAAAAAGCAGTTGTACCAATACCTCATCGCCATGAAACAAGATAATGGTAGGGGTCAGGTCTAGCATTGTAGCCTTTAGTGGTCAGTTATCTGGTCAGGTCCGGTATTAAGGCTACAATGCTAGACCTGACCCCTACCATGCTTGCCCTGATTGCCCGCTGCCTGTAGTCTTGTCGCCGAGTCGGTCAGGTGATCGCTTTTCAATCACTCTCGAGTGCTTGGGGGGAGGAAAGTCCGGGCTCCACAGGGCAGGGTGCCAGGTAACGCCTGGGGGGCGCGAGCCTACGGAAAGTGCAAC
>QNFR01000115.1 GCA_003646405.1 Gammaproteobacteria bacterium | reverse complement strand
GCCGGCGGTGATGGCGCGCAGAATCCCTTCCAGACCATCGAGCGCGAGAATGTGGGCATTACCCTCACCGTGACCCCCCATATCAATGAGGGCGACTCGGTGGTGCTGGATATCTCGCAGGAAGTATCCAGTCTCAGCGGTCTGTCTGTGGTGGCATCGGACCTGATCACCAATGAACGTAAAATCCAGACCAAGATATTGGCACAGGACGGTCGCGTGGTGGTTCTCGGTGGCTTGATCAAGGATGATGTACAGGACGCCAGCCAGAAAGTGCCTATCCTGGGAGATATACCTTTCCTGGGCAGGCTGTTCCGTACCGACGCGGTAAAAGTCACCAAGAGCAATTTGCTGATCTTCATCCGCGCTACCATCATTCGGGACGATGAACAATTAGCCGGCGCCACAGCTGATAAATATCGCTACATCCGCGATCAGCAGGCCTTGCGCAGGGAGCGCGGCTTGATGTTCCTGGATGACGATAACCTGCCCATACTGCCGGAATGGGAAGCGCAGATACAGCAACTGGATACCATCAAGGAGACGCAGTCCGGGGCCGAAGGCGAGACTGATAGCAAGGCGGATACAACCGTAAGGTCGGGCAATTGACAGCTCTGTCCGACATCGAGCCCCAGGCAATGCCGGTGGCTTCCGTCGGGCGCCGCAGCCTGCCATTTACTTATGCCCAGCAAAACGGTGTGTTGCTGGATGAGAGCAGTCACGAAGCGGTGATCGTGCACCAGGGGCGGCCGGGTATGGCGGTGCTGACCGAGTTGCGTCGCTGCCTGGGCGGGCCCTTCCGTTTGCAGGGCGTGTCCGACAGTGAATTCCAGCGGCGCCTGACCATGGCCTATCAGCGCGATAATAACGAGGCGGTGCAGATGGCGGAGGACATCGGCGCCGATGTGGACCTCGGCCGCCTGGCGGACGAAATCCCCGAGTCGGGTGACCTGATGGACGCGGAGGATGATGCGCCCATTATTCGCCTGATCAATGCCATCCTGTCCCAGGCCGTGCGGGAGCAGGCCTCGGATATTCATATTGAAACTTTCGAGGATCGCCTCAGCATCCGTTATCGCATAGACGGTGTGCTGGCGGAGGTGCTGTCGCCCAAGCGGATGCTGGCGCCCCTGCTGGTTTCCCGTTTGAAAGTGATGGCCAAGCTGGATATTGCTGAAAAACGGGTGCCCCAGGACGGCAGGATTTCGGTGAAGATCGCCGGTCACGCGGTCGATATCCGTATGTCCACCATCCCCTCGGCCTTCGGTGAACGCGTGGTGTTGCGCCTGCTGGATACGGCGGCGGGTCAATTGCAGTTGTCCCAGCTGGCCATGAATGAACAGGTGCTGACGACTTACAAGAAGTTCCTGCACAGTCCCCACGGTATTATCCTGGTCACCGGGCCTACGGGTTCGGGCAAAACCACGACGCTGTACGCTGGTCTGTCGCATATCAATGAGACTTCCCGCAATATTCTCACTATTGAAGATCCTATCGAGTACATGCTGCCGGGGGTGGGCCAGACCCAGGTCAACACCAAAGTCGATATGACCTTCGCCCGCGGGCTGCGAGCTATTCTCAGGCAGGACCCGGATGTGGTGATGGTAGGCGAAATTCGAGATCTGGAAACCGGCGAGATCGCGGTACAGGCTTCCCTGACCGGGCACCTGGTATTATCCACGCTGCATACCAATACAGCGATTGGCGCGATTATGCGCCTGAAGGACATGGGCGTCGAACCCTTCCTGGTATCGTCCAGCCTGTTGGCGGTGATATCCCAGCGACTGGTGCGCCTGTTGTGTCATGAGTGCAAGGAAGCGGTTGAACTGAGCCCGGCGGAACGTGAACTATTGCATATCGATCTCTCAGACACCGGATTTACGGTGTTCAAGGCACAGGGCTGCAAACCGTGTAATTACACGGGCTACCGCGGGCGTACCGGCCTGTACGAACTCATAGAAATTGACGAGGGTCTGCGCCTGATGATTTATGAGGGCGCCAGCGAACAGGACATGTTGCGCCATGCGCGGCAGTACTACCCTGGTATGGAAGCCGATGGCCGGCGCCGGATATTGGCCGGGGACACCAGTATCGCGGAAGTCCTGCGGGTGACCTCGGTCACCTGAGTGACGAGGTACTCCAGCCATGACAGCGTATCGATATCGGGCACTGAACAGCGAGGGCAAACTCGTTCGAGGGGTGCTGGAGGGTGATAGCGAGCGGCAGGTTCGCACCCAGTTGCGCGGCCAGAGCCTGCGTCCGGTGGAAGTCGGCGTGGCCAACAAGCAGGCATCAAATAGCAAGTCCATGTCGCGCTTCTCTTTTTTGCAGTCGCGCATCAGCACCGGTGACCTGGCACTGCTGACCCGACAACTGGCCACACTGGTACTATCCAACCTGCCTCTGGATGAATCCTTGCAGGCGGCCGCGCAGCAGAGCCGCAGCGGGCGTATTAAAGGCATGTTGTTGCAGGTGCGCTCGCGGGTGTCGGAGGGGCACACCCTGGCTTACGCCATGGGTGAGTTTCCCCTGGTGTTCAACGAAATGTATCGCGCTATGGTGAATGCCGGTGAACACGCCGGCCACCTGGGGCCGGTCCTGGAGCAACTTGCGGAGTATACCGAACAGCGCCAGTATACCGGGCAGAAACTAAAGATGGCGATGATCTACCCGTTTATCCTGGTGGGGGTGGCCCTGGCCGTGGTGGTGGCGCTGATGGTGTTCGTGGTGCCGGAGTTGGTGGGGATCTTTGCCCATTCCAAGCGGGAGTTACCGCTGCTTACCCGCACGCTGATCGCCGGCAGTGACTTTTTTCGTGATTACGGTATATGGTTGCTGCTGGGCCTGATTCTGCTGGTATTCGTTATCCGCCAGGTATTGCGCAATCCCCAGCGCAGGAAACGCTGGCACGGTCTACTGCTGCGAACGCCGGGACTATCGCGTCTGCTGATCGCCCTGGATACCGCGCGATTTGCCTCTACCCTGAGCATTCTGATGGCCAGTGGTGTGCCGCTGCTGGAATCTCTGCGTATTGCCGGACAGGTCCTGACCAATCTGGTGTTGCGGCAGGACAGTGAAGTGGTGGCCGAGCATGTGCAGGAGGGCAGTAGCCTGCACCGGGCTCTGGAGCAAAGCGGCCGTTTCCCTCCCATGATGGTGCACATGGTCGCCAGTGGCGAAGCCAGCGGCGAACTTGAAACCATGCTGGAGCGCTCTGCGACCAACCAGGAGCGGGAACTGGAGATGACTCTGGGTACCATGATGAGTCTGTTTGAACCCCTGATGGTAGTATTTATGGGCGGCATGGTGTTGACCATTGTGCTCGCTATCCTGCTGCCGATATTCGATTTAAATACTATGGTGAAATGACCGATGAAAGCCACAATCAAGACGCAAGCTACACAACGTGGATTCTCCCTGGTGGAAATCCTGGTAGTGCTGGTAATTATGGGACTGCTGATCAGTGTAGTAGCCCCCACTGTCCTGAACCGCGCGGACGAAGCCCGGGTGCAAAAAGTACACGCGGACTTCAAGGCGATAGAAACTGCCCTGAAGATCTACCGTCTGGATAATTATGTGTATCCCACCACGGAGCAGGGTCTGGAAGCCCTGGTGGAGCGCAGTACGCTGGATCCCGAACCGCGTAATTTCAAGGAGGGAGGCTACTTGTCGGAATTGCCTATAGACCCTTGGGGGCAGCCGTATCTCTTTCTGAGCCCTGGCGACAACGGGGATGTGGATATCTACTCGCTGGGCGCCGACGGCCTGTCCGGTGGTGAAGGGCAGAACTTGGATATTGGCAACTGGAAAACACAGGGCTGATGGCCTCTGGGAGGTTCTGAATATACACTTGATGCGCCACAGTACACTAGTCCAGCGTGGCTTCAGCTTACTGGAGCTGCTGGTCACCCTGTTCGTGGTGGTGCTTATCACATCGCTGGTGACCCTCAATGTGGGCTCTGGCTCGGGAGATATCCGGCTGGAGGCCAAGGTGCGCAACCTGGCGGATGTGGCGGGCTTCGCACTGGACGAGGCCCAGATGCTGGGCCTGGACTATGGCCTGCTGTTGCAGCGGGTCGATGTGGACGGTGAGGTGCTTTACACTTACAGCTGGCGCGAGCGGCGGCCTGCGGGATGGCAATTGCCCGGCAGCGGTAAGGATGTATTCGCCGAGCAGCAAATGCCCCCGGAGATAGAGCTGCATCTGGAACTGGAGAATGTGCCAGTGGCTGAGCTGTCCATCGCTGGTGGCGAAGTAGAGGCTCCGCCCCAGGTGGTATTGTATGCCAGTGGTGAGACCACACCGGGAGCCATAGAGGTACGCCGGCGCGATAATAGTGAACTGCTGTGGCGCGTGGAGTGGGATTTGTTGGGTCGTTTCGAACTGCTGCGTCGCGGTGAAGTCGAGGAGGCACTCTAATGCTCCGGGTCAGAGGCTTCACCCTGGTGGAGGTGATGGTGGCCCTGGCTGTTGTGGCTATCGCCCTGCCGGCCTTACTGATATCCCTTTACCAGCAGATCGATAGCACCGGCTACCTGCGCGACAAGTCCCTGGCGCACATGGTGGCGGCCAATAAGTTGTCGGAAGTCCGTATCCTGCGTGATGCTACCCAAAGCCTGATCAGAGGTAGGGACAGCGGCGTGGAGAAAATGGCGGACCGGCAGTGGTACTGGTGGCTGGATAGCCAGCCCACAGAGGTTGCCAATTTTTATCGTGTTGAAATTGCAGTGGCTGGCGGCGAGGAGCAAAAGGCAAACCCGCTGTACACTCTGGTGGCCTTTCTTTCTGCTGACCTGGAGTCAGAAGCAGAATTTGAATCACAATCTGAACCGGAATCTGAACCCGAGGCGGGCGATGCGGGTAACTAGCGGGTTCACCCTGATAGAGGTATTGATCGCCATGGCGATTACCGCCTTTGTCTCTACCATTGCTTATACCAGTCTTTCCACCGTATTGACCGGGGTGGAGAGTACGCGACAGGTATCTAATCGAACTTACGAAGTTAATCGGGCCTGGATGATTATCTCGCGGGATGTACGCCAATTTATAGCCCGGCCGATTCGCGACGAGTTCGGGGAGTTCGAGCCCGCGATGACGGGCGGGCCGGCAGCGCGCTTTGCCCTGAGCTTTACCCGCTCTGGTTGGCACAACCCTAATGCGCACCTGCGCAGCAACTTACAACGGGTCAATTATCGGCTTGAAGATAATGCCCTGTGGCGCGATTCCTACCCGGTACTGGACAGGGCGGGGGATACCTCCGCAGATAGTGTCAAACTACTGGAAGGCGTGGAGTATATGGAACTGGCGTTTCTCGATTCCCTGGCTGGAGTGGAGACTGTGAGTGACGGCGTCAACCTGGACAACCGCAACTGGGCCAGGAGCTGGGTGGCCGATACCAGCAACCCGGGAGTGGAGCTGGCGCCGCCGGTTGCGGTTCAAATCAGCTTACAACTGGATGACTGGGGCGAGATGCTGCGATTGTATGAACTTCCGTCCTTATAGAGCGCAGCACAGTATTGACCACCAGCGCGGTGCCGCCCTGGTGGTGGCTTTGCTGGTGTTCGCCCTGTGTACCGCATTGATAGTTGCCATGAAAGGTGAATTCGACCGCTTCTACCAGCGCGCCGCCAACATGATGCAGGCGGAACAGGCCTATGCCTATTTGCGTGGCGCCGAGGATTTAGCCACCATGGCCTTGCTCATCGATTACGATACGGACAAGGACAGTGAACAGCCGCGGGATGACCTGGGCGAGATATGGGCCCAGCCCACCACGCCCTACGCCCTGGATGAAGGCGGCTGGTTGGTCGGTTCCCTGGAGGACCTGCAGGGGCGCTTCAATCTCAATTCCCTGGTCGCTCGCCTGCCCCAGGGGCAGGACAAACTGCGATTTACTGCTGCCCAGGCGCAGTTTATTCGATTGCTGCAGGCTCTGGGGGAACCTGCGGTCAGTGAGCAAGAGGCCATATTGATTACCGAATCTATTGGTGACTGGTTGGATCAGGATACGACTCCCACAGCCAATGGCGCGGAGGACGATTTTTATTTTTCCAGGGTTCCGGCGTACCGCACCGCCAACCGGCCGATGGCCAGTGTTAGCGAACTGCGTGCGGTAGCCTATGTAACGCCCGAGATTTACCAGGCCGTACAGTCCTGGGTGGCTGTCTGGCCACAGTCATCAGCCCTGTTGAATATCCATACGGCGCCAGCCATGGTGTTGCGTTCAATCAATACCGACCAGGATTTGAGCCCTCTCAGTGAAGCGGATGGTGATTCCCTGGTGGACTATCGGGAAAATTCCGGTTTTACCGATGTGGACGACTTTCTGGGCAACGCTGTGTTTGGTGATAAAGCAGAGCAGATGGCGGGAATCAAGGCGCTGTTAGGGCAGTCTTCTTCCTACTTCCTGTTGCAGGCGGAAGTGGAAGTTGCCGACAGGAACATGCGCTTGTACAGTGTGCTGGAGCGGCGCAAGCGGCGTATCATCGCCGTTGCCCGAGCCAGTGGAAGCTTGTAGTTGAAAAGGGTGGTGGGAAGGAGTAGTTGACGGGATATGAAATTGGGAGTGGGTAGGTTTTGCAAAATATCGCCGTGATACGGCTAATCCAGGGCAGACTGGCCTGGTATCCGCCAGGTGCCAGTGAGGAACCCCGGTGGCTGGACAATGACGCCGACCGGGAGCAGCTGCGCGCCGCTCTGGCCCCACGCATGGTCAACCCATGCTTTGCCGTGCCGGGGGCGGACGTTCGACTGCTGCTCCTGTCGATCACGGCCGATGAGAGAAAGCATATCGTAAAATCACTGCCCTTCATGCTGGAGGAGCAGGTGGCGGCCGATATCGATGAGTTGCAATTTGCCTACCAGACACTGGATAAGACTCACCTCAGCGTCGCCGTCTGCTCAACGCAGAAGATGGGGGAGTGGCAGGCACTGCTGGCTGACTACCCCGGGGTCAACCGCTGGGTTCCCGAGCCGTTACTACTGCCCTGGCAGGAGGGGGAGTGGTGCCTGGTAGTTGAAGGCGAGAGTGCTGTTATTCGCACCGGTCTGTGCGAGG
>QNFR01000114.1 GCA_003646405.1 Gammaproteobacteria bacterium | reverse complement strand
CTATTTGCTGGAGCTTGAGCGGCGCGAAAAAGAGGCGACCGGCATAAGCACCCTGAAGGTCGGCTATAACCGGGTGCACGGCTACTACATCGAAATCAGCCGCTCACAGTCCGACCGGGCTCCCGTCGAATACATCAGGCGCCAGACTCTGAAGAACGCCGAGCGCTTTATCACTCCCGAACTCAAGACCTTCGAAGACAAGGCCCTGTCCAGCAAGAGTCGCGCCCTGGCCCGGGAGAAGGGCCTGTACGAAGACCTGCTGGAGCGCCTCAACGAGCAACTGGGCCAACTGCAGGATACCGCGGCGGCAGTAGCGGAAATCGATGTGCTGGCCAACCTGGCGGAACGGGCTGACAACCTGGGCCTGTGTCAGCCCCGCTTCTGTGACGAGCAGATATTTGAAGTCGTCCAGGGGCGGCACCTGGTGGTGGAACAGGTATTGGAAGAACCGTTTATCGCCAACGACACCCTGCTCAATGCGCAGCGCCGCATGCTGCTGATCACCGGTCCGAATATGGGCGGTAAATCCACTTATATGCGCCAGAATGCGGTTATCGCTCTGCTGGCCCATATTGGCAGCTACGTGCCCGCCAGCGCGGCGCAACTGGCGCCCATAGACCGCATTTTTACCCGCATCGGTTCCTCTGACGACCTGGCCGGCGGCCGCTCGACCTTTATGGTGGAAATGACTGAGACCGCCAACATTCTGCACAATGCCACCCCGCGCAGCCTGGTGCTGATGGACGAGGTGGGGCGCGGCACCAGCACCTTCGATGGACTCAGCCTGGCCTGGGCCGCGGCGGTAGAACTAGCCCAGTCGGTGCGGGCCTTCACCCTGTTCGCCACTCACTATTTCGAGCTCACCAACCTGCCGCAGCAGTGCCCCACCATGGCCAATGTGCACCTGGACGCCACCGAATACCAGGATCACGTGGTGTTTATGCACCATATCCAGGAGGGTCCCGCCAACCGCAGCTTCGGCCTGCAAGTGGCCAGGCTGGCCGGCATTCCAGGCCCGGTACTGGCTGCGGCCCGGGAGAAATTGCAGGAGCTGGAACAGGGCGAGCAGCCCCGGGTACCCGAACCCGGCGCAAATACACCCCCACCCGCCCAGAATGACCTGTTCAGCGCACCCGAGCTCCATCCGGTGGTGCAGGCCCTGGAAAACATGGATGTGGATAACCTGACACCCCGCCAGGCGCTGGAAAAACTCTACGAGCTGAAGTCCCGGCTGGACTAGTGGTGCGCATTGCGCACCCTACGGGATTGACCGTGGAATTGTAGTGCGACGGGATTACTGTAGGGTGCGCAACGCGCACCGGGGATATCCGGCCGGGATAGGCCTTCAAATCTGCGGCCCATGCGGGTAAAATACCGCGCGTTAGTTTAGCTCCCCACTTTTCAAGAGGCTTTTCAGGAATGACGTTTATTGTAGGCGAAGATTGCATCAACTGTAAACACACGGACTGTGTAGAGGTCTGCCCGGTAGACTGCTTTTATGAGGGCCCGAATTTCCTGGTGATCCACCCGGATGAATGCATCGACTGCGCCCTGTGTGAACCAGAGTGCCCGGTGGACGCCATCTTCTCCGAAGACGAGCTGCCTGAAGACCAGGCGGTCTTTCTGGAGCTGAACGCCGAACTGGCGGAAGTGTGGCCCTGCATCACAGAAATGAAAGATCCCATGCCCGATGCTGAGGACTGGAAAGGTAAGCCCAACAAGCTGGAGTTGCTGCAGCGCTAGTGTACCAAACCAAAAAGCCCCGCCATGAATGCATGGAGGAGCTTTTTTGTGTCTTGTTCATAGTTGCCTATCCTCACCCATTGTCTGGGTTAATAATAGGCAGTTACACAGATTTAGTTACAGTCTCCACGCACCGCGTCAAATTAGGGTGATCAGCCAAACAGCGACTCTCCACTAAGCCCTTCGGTTTCCATAATAGTACGCAGACGCTTGAGTGCCTCGACCTGAATTTGCCGCACCCGCTCCCGGGTCAGACCTATTTCACGTCCCACTTCCTCAAGCGTGCTACTCTCATAGCCACGCAACCCAAAACGACGCGACACCACTTCCCGCTGCTTACCCGACAACTCACCCAGCCACGCAGCAATGCTGTCCTTGATATCGCTATCCTGTAGTAACTGCGAAGGATCACAAACCCGGACATCGGCTATCGTATCGATCACCGACTTGTCCGATTCCGGACCCACCGGCGTGTCCATCGAGGTGACACGCTCATTGAGACCCAGCAGACGTTTCACATCGGCCGCAGGCTTATCCAGCATATTGGCAATTTCTTCAGCGGATGGTTCATGATCGAGCTGTTGAGTGAGCTTCCGCGCGGCACGCAGGTAGACGTTCAATTCCTTGACCACGTGAATGGGCAAACGGATAGTACGGGTCTGATTCATAATCGCCCGCTCTATGGTCTGGCGTATCCACCAGGTAGCATAGGTAGAAAAACGAAAACCACGCTCGGGATCAAATTTTTCAACAGCGCGGATGAGTCCGAGATTGCCCTCCTCGATAAGGTCCAGCAAGGTAAGTCCACGATTGATATAACGGCGGGATATTTTCACCACCAGACGCAGGTTGCTCTCGATCATACGGCGCCGGCCGGCCTCGTCACCCTGGAGAGCCAGGCGAGAGAAATATTTTTCCTCGTCGGCACTCAACAGTGGAGAATAACCAATCTCGTTCAAGTATAGCTGGGTGGCATCCAGTGATTTCTCGATCTTGCGTGCGGTATTAGCCTTCGCTTTATCGAAGCTGTCATCAGCTGCACCCGGCGACAGATCTGTGGTGTTGGACACGGCTTTGCGAGAAGTGGCGGACCTACCTGTAGTGTTGCCCGATTTCGCACGCCGCTTGGAGCCTGTGGCTGTTGGATCCACTTCCATGGCTGTCCCTCTTTTTCTTCTAGTATATAAATACTGAGAGTATTTCTCGCCGGGCCGACCAGACTAACCCAAAGGTATTGCCAATTGCAACAGCACGTTTTGCGATTGGCGCGGGGCTTTCAACCAGGTTAGTTATAGCCACTAAAATGCCCCAACAATACCCTGCAACCGTATTTTCGCCCTTTATTTAACGCCGGGGCAATAACCTTTGGGGGTCAACCGGCTTGCCTTCCTTGCGGATCTCAAAATGTAATTTCACGGTATCTGTCCCGGAACTGCCCTTTTCGGCAATCTTTTGCCCCGCCCGCACAGTGTCACCCTCTGCTACCAGCAGGCGCTCATTATGGCCGTAAGCGCTGAGGTATATCTCGTTGTGTTTTACGATCAACAACTCCCCAAATCCCACAATGCCGGTCCCTGAATAGACCACCTTGCCGGCGGCAACAGCCACGACAGCGTCACCACGCTTACCACTGATATCGATGCCCTTGTGCACACTGGACGAGTAACCCCGGATCACCCGGCCGGACGTTGGCCATCGCCAGGTGCTCACCGCACGGCCCGCATAAGTGGGACCCCCCCTGTTAACAGTGGAAGATGGCGCCCTGGCAACCGTCGTTGTTTTTGACACAGGGGCCGGCACGGGTTTTGTTACCGGAACAGGGGCTGGCACGGGAGCGGCGGCGGATGCGCTCTTTCGTGGCGCTGCGGCCCGCCGGGCTGGCACCGGAGTGGGCGTCGCCTCTTTGAGGTATATCTTCTGGCCGGGATAAATAGTATAGGGAGCAGAGATACCATTGGCTGCCGCAACCTTGCGGTAATCGAGCCCATAGCGGAAGGCGATGGAATAGAGGGTTTCACCGTGCTGCACCTGATAGGTGGAGGATTGCGATTGGGGTGCAGACCTGGCGTAGCGATCTTCCACCGGTGCGCGGGTATTGCCTCCACACGCGAGCAGGCTGCAGAACACCAGGCCGAGCAAAACCCTTGCACGCACTATCGTTCCTCGAACGCGCCAGGGCATCACCCCGGGGCTAATTATTCCCCCACCTGGTATCAATCAACCATACTGCGACAAACCCCAGCACCATCAGCGCCACACAGTACCAGAGCTGGGGGTCCTGCCCAGTCAGGGCGAAATATTCCATGGGCGACACCGGTACCTGTTGCGCGGGTTTGAGCTGGCCGTGGCTATCCTCTACCCAATCCAAAACCCGTTTCCATGGCCACACCACCGTCAGGGAACCAAACAAAAAACCTGTAAGCAGCGCCATGGTAGCCTGGTGGAACCGATGTAACAGCCAATAGAGCAGGCGCGAAAAGCACATCAAGCCGGAAGCGGCGCCAACAGCAAATACGCCGAGAAACATCAGGTCCAGTGATTTGACGGCCACCAACACGGTACTATACATACCCAACAACACCAGGATGAAGCTACCCGATATCCCCGGCAGGATCATCGCACAGATGGCCAGAAATCCCGACAGGAACACACCGGCCAGACCCCCATCGAGTGTCGCCACCGGCGACAGGGCGACAAATACAGCCAGTGCCACACCTACCAGCAGACACAACACCCTGGGCGCGGACCAGCTCTGGACCTGCCGCAACAGCACCAGAGCGGATGCCAGAATCAGTCCAAAAAAGCATGCCCACAGCGGCACCGGATGGTGCTCCAGAGTCCAGGATATAAGCCGTGCCAGGGAGAGTATGCTGGTCACTATCCCCAGCAGCAGGGCCAGCAGAAAACCGCCATTGACATGTTGCCAGGCGCCGCTGATATCAAGCTTGAACAGTTTGCCCAGGAAGTCGATATCGAACGCCCGGATGCTGCCGAGCAGGGTGTCATAGATACCGGTGATAAAAGCGACAGTGCCACCGGAAACGCCGGGCACGATATCCGCGGCACCCATCATCAAGCCACGCAAAAATACTCCCAGGGAAGACATCGGCGTTACCTCACTGTGCCGGGGCGCAATGGCACGAAATTCACCGCCTCAACGATTTCAGTCTCGAAGCCTTCGTGCGTGCGGGTCACAACCTGCAGATGCTGGCTCTGCCCGCCCACCGGGATGACCAGGCGCCCACCGGAAGCCAACTGCTGCAGTAAATCCTCAGGGATGCGCTCGGGTGCGGCAGTGGCCATGATGCCGTCAAAAGGCCCTCGCTCCGCCCAACCCATGCCACCGTCGGCGTGACTCATATGCACATTACGCAGCTTTAACTGGCGCAGTCGCTGACGCGCTTTTTGCTGCAGGGCCTTGATGCGCTCCACGCTGTAGACTTCCTCAACCAACTGCGCCAGTACGGCTGTCTGGTAGCCCGAGCCGGTGCCTATTTCCAACACCCGTCGCAACGGGCCTGCCCCCAGTAATAGCTCGGTCATACGCGCCACAATATAAGGCTGTGACAGCGTCTGCTGAAAGCCTATCGGTAAGGCGACGTCTTCATAGGCGCGGTGCGCCATGGCTTCATCCAGAAACAGATGTCGCGGCGTGGTGCGAATGACATCCAGCACCTCCATATTCGTAACACCCTGGTCGACCAGTCGCTCTATCAAGCGTTCTCTGGTGCGCTGGGACGTCATCCCAATACCGTTGAAGTCAACCCTGTTCACTGCCGTTACCACTGTCTAAATTCCCCACTTTGTATTGCACAAGCTCACCCAGCAGTGCTGTGGCATAACCGCCAGCACCCAGGGCAAAATCCAGTTGCAGACTGCCATCATCACAAAACTGCCAGCAAAAGTCATCCGCCAACATCCTGGCCGGGCGCCAGGAGCGCTCCAGGCCGGCTCCCTCGAGAAATTCACACATCTCTACATGATCCGCCACACAATCGGCCTGCTGCCTGGCTCGCTCCGGCCCCGCAGTGGACGGGCCCCGCCCCCACAGGGGTAGTCCCGGGTGAATATCACCACGGCTGGCGCGATCGCGGATGTCTTCATCCACCAATTCGCAGGTAAACAGGCTGCGCGTGCCCTGCAGGATGCAGACATCGCCGTTCAGCACCGTGTTCCAGTCCCCCGCCGCCACGCGCGCACCAAGCATGGTATTGAATAAATAAGAACGCAGCGCAGACAGGTAGAAGCTGCGTTTAGTCCGCGATAGCCTGCGTCCACCGGACATCCAGCGGCGGGCCTGCTCCAATGTAGAGCCACCGCGCCCAAAGCGCTGCTCACCGAAGTAGTTGGGCACACCTTCATCGCGCAGCAATTGCAGGCGCTGCTCCAGGGCGGCGTGATCTGCGCTCACCTCGCGTAATACCAGGGTAAAGCGATTGACCCTGTGTACCCCGCGCCTGAGTTTACGCTGGTGCCGCCCCACTGCCAGGACCTGCACATCACCGGGGGATTCAAGCGCCCGCCAATCGGGCTCTGCACGCCCGGCCATGCCCACGCTAAACCATTGACACGTCACCGCGTTGCGGTCCTTGAGGCCGCTGATACCAATATCCCGCGGGGGGACACCACTGAGCTCGGACACCCGTTGCAGTAGATCCATACTATTGAGGTTACGCTTCTGCAGGTGCAGAAATGCGTGCTCACCGTCACCTGATGGATCGAAGCCCAGTTGCTCACGGACGATAAAATCTTCGGGACAGCTGCGAATCAAAGCGCTACCAGGCACGATACCCCACGCGCGGGGCCAGTGTGGCGTCATCCAGCAGCTTCCAATAGGACGACCGCGTGAGCGGCGATTCCCTCTTCACGACCGGCAAAACCCAGCTTCTCGGTGGTGGTGGCCTTGATGTTCACCTGTGCGCTGCCCGCCGCCATATCCACCGCCAGGTTTTCGCGCATGGCGGCAATATGGGGCGCCATCTGCGGCGCCTGGGCTACCAGAGTGGCATCCACATTAACCAGGGCCCAGCCCGCCCGATGCACCAGCTGTACCACCCGACGCAGCAACAGGCGGCTATCGATGCCCGCATTGGCCGGGTCGGTATCCGGAAAATGCCGCCCGATATCACCCTCGCCAATCGCCCCCAACAGCGCATCACAGACGGCATGAATCAGCACATCCCCGTCCGAGTGGGCCTCGAGGCCCCGCGTGTGGGGGATATGCACCCCCCCAAGCACTATTTCATGGCCCGTGCCAAAGCGGTGTACGTCGTAGCCGTGACCTATGCGCATTAGTTGTTGCTCCAGCTTGTCTTGTTCATGGCTGTCATTTGGCTCATGGCTGT
>QNFR01000113.1 GCA_003646405.1 Gammaproteobacteria bacterium | reverse complement strand
ATGGGAAAATAGCCATGCCTCGAGCAGCCAAAAAAGCAGCCACCGCTGAGTTCAAAAACTTCGAGCCCTACAAACCCAAGCGGGGCGAAGAGTACATGAACGAGAAGCAGCGTGAGCACTTCAAAACCATCTTGCTTAACTGGAAATCAGAATTAATGCAGGAAGTAGACCGCACCGTCAACCACATGAAAGACGAAGCGGCCAATTTCCCCGATCCAGCTGATCGCGCCACCCAGGAAGAGGAATTCAGCCTGGAATTACGCACCCGTGATCGCGAACGCAAGCTGATTAAAAAAATTGACTCCACCATTGAGCGCATCGACCAGGACGACTACGGCTTCTGTGACGCCTGTGGCGTTGAAGTCGGTATCCAGCGCCTGGAGGCCCGCCCTACCGCCACCTTGTGTATCGACTGTAAGACGCTGTCCGAGATCAAGGAACGGCAGGAGATGGGGTAGACCCCGGGGCACTGCCGGTGCCCGATTCCAACGCGCAGTACCGGGGGCGTTTTGCGCCCTCCCCCACCGGCCCTTTGCATCTTGGCTCCCTGATCGCCGCCCTGGCCAGTTACCTGGACGCCCGCTCCTGTGATGGCGTCTGGCTGGTTCGCATGGACGATCTTGACCCACCCCGGGAAGAACCCGGCGCAGCCCGGCGTATTCTGCTGAGCCTGCAGCACCACGGATTGCACTGGGACGAATCGGTGATGTGGCAGAGTGAGCGAGCCCCCGCCTACACCGCAGCTCTGGAAGAGTTGGCTACGCGGGATCACCTGTTTTGTTGTGACTGTACCCGGGCCATGCTCGGCCCCGGGGGGAGCTGCCGGGATCGCTGCAAACCGCGCCAGATGACCGTAACCAAGCCCTGCGCTACCCGGGTGAGTGTACCCGACAATTGCCAAATCCACTTCACCGACCAGCTTCAGGGCCCCCAGCATATCTCGCTGGGACAGCAGTTCCCGGATTTTGTGGTAAAGCGCAAAGACGGACTGGATGCCTATCAACTGGCCGTGGTGGTCGATGATGCCGAGCAGGTCATTACCCATGTGGTGCGCGGATCGGATCTGCTGGACTCCACGCCACGACAAATATTCCTGCAGCAATTGCTGGGTTACCGCAGCCCCCAATATTGCCACCTGCCGGTGATCACCAATAGCCGGGGCCAGAAATTGAGCAAGCAACACCACGCCCCCGCCCTGGACGATAAGCTGGCCCCCGCCAACCTGCGCGGTGCGCTTAAGTTCCTGCAACAGACCGCGCCACCGCTGCCGCTGACAACTGTACAGCAGATATTGGCTTTCGCTACCAGACACTGGTCGCCACGACGGATTCCAGCCACCCTGGCCATCCCCGAATCCGGTCTACTTTACCCACAGGTGCCGCTTCAGTAGTATCGGTTGCCACACTCGTCGGAGCACCAACCGACAGGGAATTGGGTCGCTATGTATATCAACCGCGCACTGCTACTGGTCATTGGCATTGTCATTATTTTCTTCCCGGCGATCGAGAGTTGGATGTTAGGCTCACAGGCCGCCTGGTACCGGCCCTATCTGCCGTGGCTGCTGATCATCGTGGCCGCCTACTGGAACCAGCGCACGAGGCGTCCGGATGAGCTATAGCCTGGCGCAGATCCTGCTGTTTATCATCGTTTACCTGACCGGCCTGTTTACTGTTGCCTACCTGGCTGACCGGGGCATCATCCCGGAGCGCGTCACCCGCCACCCCGCCACCTACGTGTTGTCCCTGGGTGTATTCGCCGGCGCTATGGCCAGCAATGGTGTCATCGAGCTCGCCCATCGCTATGGCTACAACTTCCTGCTGTACTACCTGGGCGTGGTATTTATGTTCGTTATGGCGACACTACTGTTATTGCCGCTGTTACGCTTGTGCCGGGTCTACCAACTGGCCTCCCTGGCGGATGTTCTGACGTTCCGCTTTCGCAGCCCCCGGGTCGGGTCGGTGATTACCATAGCCATGTGCATCACCCTGCTGCCGCTGCTGGCCCTGCAAATACAAGCCGTTGCGGACAGCATCCACATCCTGGCGGGTGAGACCTCCGAAAAGCACCGGCACGACGGCCTGGCCCTGTTGTTCTGTATCATTATCACGGTGTTTTCCATTCTGTTCGGCACCCGACACGTGTCCTCACGGTACCGCAACACCGGCCTGGTTACAGCCATGGCCTTTGAATCACTGCTCAAGCTGGCAGCTCTGATGGTGGTGCTGCTGGCGGCGGCCTACCAGGTGTTTGGCAGCTTCGGCGAACTGGAACAGTGGCTGTTGCAAAACCCGGGGGTAAGCCAGGTACTGCAACAGCCTGTCCGTGGTGATACAGCCCGCGCCCTGCTGCTGGTGTTCTTTGCCGGCGCAGTGTGCATGCCCCATATTTTCCATATGACATTTGCCGAGAATACCGATAGCCAGAGTTTGCGCAGCGCCACCTGGGGGCTTCCCCTGTACCTGTTACTGCTGAGCCTGCCCGTCCTGCCAGTGACCTGGGCGGGACTCAAACTAGGACACGACCTACCCATGGAATACAGCGGACTGGCCATCGGTCTGGCCCTGAACTCGACCACGGTCAGCGTCGCCGCCTTTGTGGCCGGCCTGTCGGCCGCCAGCGCCACCATCATTGTCACTACTCTGGCCCTGTCCAATATGTGCCTGAATCACCTGGTACTACCCTCCAAACTGCTACAGATCGACCGGGGGAAAAGGATCTATAACCAGCTCAAATGGTCGCGACGCTCCCTCATTGGCATTCTCATCATGGCCGGCTACATCTTCTTTGTTATCCTCGCAGATAAACAGAGTCTCACCCAACTCGCCCTGGTGGCGTTTGCCGGCACCGCGCAATTCCTGCCGGGCCTCATCGCCACTCCATACTGGCCCGGCGCCAATCGCAGGGGTTTACTGGCCGGACTCACTGGTGGCCTTGCCATCTGGTTTTTTTCCATGCTGCTACCGCTCACCATTGATTACCACCCGCGCCTGCTGAGTGCCCTGTACGATACCCTGTTCGGGACCGGCGACAACATGTGGGCCGCAGCCACCATGGTCTCGCTGACATTGAATACCGGCCTGTTTATGGTTGTGTCCGTGCTGACCAGAGCCGGCGAGGACGAAAAAGTAGCGGCCGAGATTTGCTCTATGGACGACCTCGCCCACCCCACCCGCCAAACTCTGTCACTGCACAGCGCTGATGAATTCAGCCAGTATCTCGGTCCGGCCCTGGGCGTAAAAACCGCCCAATCCGAGGTCCAGCGGGCCCTGGGCGAACTGCAATTTGCTGCGGATGAAAGCAGGCCCTACGCCCTCAGGCGCCTGCGCGCGCGCATTGAAGCCAACCTGTCCGGCCTGTTGGGGCCGGCAGTGGCCCACAGCATCATCGAGCGCTGTATACCCTTCCAACCGGGGACACATGGAGACATCGACGATATTCACCTGATTGAGCGCAACCTGGACCGGGCCCGGTTCCAATTCACCGGGCTGGCAGCGGATCTGGACAACCTGCGTCGACACCACCGGGAGACCCTGGACAATCTGCCCATAGGCGTGTGCTCCATCAGCGCCGATGGCGAATTGCTGATGTGGAACCGCAGTATGGCGCAGATTACCGGAATCGAGCCCCGGGACGTACTGGGTGCACTGCTGGACTCAATGCCCCAGCCCTGGCGCCAGATCATCGATAAGTTCCAGCAGGGCGACACCAACACTATCCTGAAAACAGAGGTAATCACAGAACCGGGGGCATCCCGCTGGATCAGCCTGCACAAGGCTTCAACTGATGAAAGCACTACCAGCAGTAGTGACAATACTGTCATCCTGGTGGAGGATATCACCGACTTCGAACTGCTGGAGGAAGAACTGCTACACAACGAGCGGTTGGCTTCTATAGGCCGCCTTGCGGCGGGTGTGGCTCACGAGATTGGCAACCCGGTCACCGGCATCGCCTGCCTGGCACAAAACCTGGAGTATGAAACCGAGCCGGACGAGGTTCGTTACATGGCCCAGGATATTCTCAAACAAACCGAGCGAGTCACCCGCATAGTGGAGTCGCTGGTAAATTTCTCCCACGCCGGCTCCACTTCCGGAGCGATCAGGCTGACCCCGTGCAACCTGGCGGACTGCGTGGACGAAGCCATCCACCTGTTGACCCTGGACCGGGAGGCCAGACCAGTACAGTTCAGTAACCACTGCGATCGGGAGCTGCTGGTATTGGCGGACAACCAGCGCCTGCTGCAGGTATTTGTCAACCTGCTGGGTAACGCCCGGGACGCCTGTGATGATTACGGACAAGTGCATATCATGGCAACTACCAACGGCAAGCAGGTGACTATCGAAGTGGAAGACAATGGCTGCGGCATTGCACCGGAGTTGCAAAGCCGGGTGTTCGAGCCGTTCTACACGACCAAGGATCCCGGTGAAGGTACCGGCCTGGGGCTGGCGCTGGTGTTCAGTATCATGAGTGACATGGACGGTAGCGTACACTTCATCAGCCCAATTGCCGAAGGAGCACACCCGGGCACCCGCGCTACCCTGCAGCTGCCTCACACTAGCTATGGCCCGGAATTTGAAGTGTAACCTCAGGCAACACCCTACCCGCCTTCGCACTGGTATATTCGCCACCGGGAGAGTATGTTGTGTAGGTTCTACACAAAGGTAGCACCACATGCAGAAAATCCTCGTGGTCGAAGATGAATCAGTCATCAGGATCGCGCTGCGTCGTCTGCTGGAGCGCAATGGCTACCAGATCAGTGAGGCCGGCTCCGTACCGGAGGCGGCGACCAAGTATGATCTGAACGACTTCGACCTGATCATCAGCGACCTGCGCCTGCCGGGGGCGCCGGGCACCGACCTGATCAAAAAAGCCGGCGACGTACCGGTACTGATCATGACCAGCTATGCCAGCCTGCGCTCCGCAGTGGACTCCATGCGCATGGGGGCGGTGGATTATATCGCCAAGCCATTCGATCACGGTGACATGGTCAATGCGGTAGAACGCATTATCGCCGATCACCCCGCCACCCGGGTCGCGCAAAAAAGAGACCGCGAAGCGCGCGCGACCAGATCAAAGGGCATGACCGGTATCGTGGGCAATTGCCCGGCCATGCTTACCCTGTTCGATCATATAGAAAAAATGGCCCCCACCGACTCTACCGTGCTGGTATTGGGGGAAACCGGCACGGGCAAGGAACTGGTTGCGCGCAGCGTGCACGAGCATAGCCTGCGCGCCGACAATACCATGATTTCCGTAAACTGCGCCGCCATTCCCGATACCCTGATCGAGTCGGAACTGTTTGGCTACGAAAAGGGCGCATTCACCGGGGCCAATGCCAGTCGCATGGGACTGATCGAGGCCGCCGACGGTGGCACCCTGTTCCTGGATGAAATAGGCGAGTTGCCCATGGAAGCACAGGCCCGGTTACTGCGCTTCATACAGGAAGGCGAGATTCGTCGTATCGGCTCGGTACACTCGCGCAAGGTCGATGTTCGCCTGATTTGTGCTACCCACCGCAATCTGCAGAGTCTGGCAGCGGAGGGGCTGTTCCGGCGGGATCTATTCTACCGCATCAACGTGCTGCGTCTCTCTCTGCCACCTCTGCGCGAGCGCGGCAAAGACATCCTGCACCTGGCTGAGCGCATGTTGCAAAACCAGGCTAAACGTCTCAACAAGAATATCGTGCGCCTCTCACCGCGGGCTATCCAGGCCATCACTACCTATCAATGGCCGGGCAACGTGCGGGAACTGGAACACGCCATCGAACGCGCTGTCATCCTGTCCGATTCCGAGGAAATTGATAACGAAGCACTGGGCATCGACTTGGAACTGGTGAACATAAACCGTCTCCGGGGGCAGGGTGTTACCACACCGGCCACCAGGTCTACCCATGGCATAACTAACGATCCACCGGAAGATCTGTCTCTGGAAGACTATTTCCAGCGCTTTGTGCTGGAACACCAGGATTCCATGAGCGAAACCGAACTGGCACAAAAGCTCGGCGTCAGCCGTAAATGCCTGTGGGAACGCCGCCAGCGATTTGACATCCCTCGCAGCAAGGGCAACGCGAGAAAACGCAGTAAAATCACCGTGGCAGCAAGTAAGTGAGCGTTACCTCGGCAGATTAACGTTACCTGGACTGGAGTAATTTGGTAACACCACTCCACAAAAGGGTACCCTACAAAATAACAATTATGTCATAACTCATTGTTTAGTATTATATTTATGGAATATGGCACACGGGGTGCTTTATACTCGGTGGTAATAAAAATAAAAATAACAAAACCACAATAAAAATAATACAATTCACTATGGACCTGGATGGGGAGGACATCTTCCCCTTCTGTTTCTGTACGTTGGGTAGGGCTTGGAGCCAGCGTAACTCTGGCTGATTGCCGGTACTAAGAATGTAATAATTTACACAATTAAGTACTTGGGCGTTCATGTATAACTATGTTTTGATGGCAGTTAATAAAAATAACAGCACACAGAAATAACAATAACTCCTAACGTGAGACCTGGATGGGGAAAACTTTGTTTTCCCCGTCATTCACGCCACCCATACGGCCCGGGCACAGACAGGCGACATCGCCTACTTCTGTGATAGACTTCGTGCCTGTCCAGAACCGCCACAGGCCCACAATCGCTTGAACGTCATTCCCAGGGATCAACACTGCATATCCCGCAAAAATATCAACGACAGCGCGCTCAAAGTCATGTCGCGA
Organism: Gammaproteobacteria bacterium; assembly: GCA_003646405.1. Taxonomy (GTDB): domain Bacteria; phylum Pseudomonadota; class Gammaproteobacteria; order Pseudomonadales; family Halieaceae; genus JBALVO01. The sequence continues at coordinate 437 of QNFR01000113.1, read as the reverse complement.
TTGCGCAACAAGGGATATCAGGCCTATCTGGTAGGAGGCGCCGTGCGCGACTTAATGCTGGGCGGGCACCCCAAAGACTTTGATATCGCAACGGATGCCACCCCGGAAGACGTTCACGCACTGTTTCGTAACTCCCGCATTATTGGTCGCCGCTTCCGCATCGTACACGTGCGCTTCGGGCGTGAAATCATTGAAGTCACCACATTTCGCGGCCACCACGACAATGACGCCCAGCCCAGCGCGGAACACGGTGGCAACCACTCCCGCCAGTCGGCCAGCGGCCTGCTGCTCAGGGACAACGTCTACGGCACACTGGAAGAGGATGCGGTACGACGCGACCTCACGGTAAACGCCCTGTATTACGACTCTGGCAAGTTTGAGGTTTTCGATCACGTCCACGGACTGGAGGATCTCAAACAACGCAGCATCTGCATTAT
>QNFR01000112.1 GCA_003646405.1 Gammaproteobacteria bacterium | reverse complement strand
GCCAATACGGGTGAGGTAATGGCATAGGGCTTGGTGTAAGCAAGGTACTCCAGTCGCGCCGGGGTCTCCACGATATTGAGCATGACATCGAGTTCGTCGGTGCGCATCAGGTCGAGGAACTGGGGCCAGTTCGGGCCATGGGTGTATTCAACCTGGAGACCGGCAGCCGCTGCCACCAGATTCATGTAATCAATGGAAAAGCCGGTAGCCCGCCCATTCACATTGAAGTTGAATGGCGGCCAGTCCATTTCATTATGCACGCGAATCACCGGGTGTTGCTCTACCCAGGCCTGTTCAGCTTCGCTCAGTTTCAGGGCTTGTGCCTGGGCCGGGATAGATGACAGGGCTGCCATAAGGCAGGCCAATGCCAGTAAAATCTGCATTTTAGATAGAACTTTCAACTTGGAATCCTGTGTTCAAAAAGTAGTCAGTCGCGGTGATACGAAGGCGTATCTTGCCAGACACTGGCTACAATTGCTGGTTATCGATGTCGCGTTTAGCGCAACCGTCAAATATAAATGATTACCCGGGGTTTGCAATGTCGGCAATAGCCCCGGGTAATTGCAGCAAGTTTTCGATTTCTCGGTCCGCTCTTTCGCCGCCGGGCCAGTCTATTCTCTGGGAGTTCATCCACACGGTATGCATGCCCACATCCTGGGCACCGCGTATGTCGTGCTGCGGGTTATCACCCACATGAATGATTTGCTGCGCCTCGACACCCGATTGCGCCAGCGCCGCGTGGAACATATCGGGGTGCGGCTTGCTGGCACCTATATCTTCAGCTAGGAAGGCGAAATCGAAATACTCTGCGGCATCGGTCTTGTAGATGTCGGCGTTGCCATTGGTTAATGCCCCCAGGGTGTAGCTGCCCGCCAGCTGCTGCAGTACGCCCAATGCCTCTTCGTATAACACTACCGCGTGGCGCTGCAGCAGGAAAGCGGCGAATGCATCTGTGGACCCCTGGCGCGCCTCGTCTTCGGTGTAGCCCGCGTTGATTTGCAGCTCGTACAGCATCTGGATACGCATCTTGCTTACATGGTGCAGCAGGTGGGGGTGGCGCCGCCACACGGATTTCTTGAATTCCCACAACTCCTTATGGCCGTAGGCTTCCACCGCGCCCGGGCGATGCTGCAGTAACCAGTCCTGCTGGGCCTGCTCCGCCTTGATCAGTGCGGGTTCCACATCCCACAGGGTATTGTCCAGATCAAAGGTGATGACCGAGATCGGCACGTCAATCCCGCTTGCGCCGCTTGGCCCTGGGGTGGGCGGCGTCGTACACCTTGGCCAGGTGCTGGAAATCCAGGTGTGTATAGACCTGTGTGGTAGAGATGTTGGCGTGTCCCAGCAGTTCCTGCACCGCGCGCAAATCGCCGCTGGATTCCAGCATGTGGCTGGCGAAAGAATGGCGCAGCATGTGCGGATGCACATCCTGGAGCATGCCCGATTTGCGGCCCTGCACTTTCAGGCGCGCCTGTACGGAGCGTACGCTGATACGTTGCCCGCGGCTGCTGGTGAACAATGCCGCAGCGCCATCCTCATCGGCGGTGTTATCGGGGCGCACCTGCAGCCAGCGTTCTATAGCCTGCAGTGCCATTGACCCCACCGGTACCGTGCGGGTTTTGTTGCCCTTACCGGTCACCGTCAGCAGTTTTGAGTGCGGGTCGATATCGTTGATGTCCACCGCTACCAACTCCGCCAGGCGCAGGCCAGAGGAGTAGAATAATTCGGCAATGGCACGGTCGCGACGGGCGATGACAGAGTCCTCGTCAAAGCTTAAATACCTGCTCACCTGGTCGGCGTCCAGGGTTTTTGGCAGTTTGCGCGGCCTGCGCGGCGCCTGCACGCTGGTGGCGGGGTTGCGCGGCCTGCCTTGCACACGGCTGAGGTAATTGAAAAAGGAGCGAACTGCAGACAGGCTGCGCTGGATACTGCTGCCGGCCAGGCCGCGCCGGTGTAGTTGGCTGACCCAGGTCCGGATGTCCGCTTCTACCAGTTGTTCTGCAGAACCCTTGCCGTGATCTTCACAGTAACGCTGCAGGGATACCAGATCGCGCTGGTAGTTACTGAGGGTGTGGCGGGAGAGCTGGCGCACATCGCGCAGGTAGTCGATGAATTGTGTGGCCGACTGCTCCATGGTGGGGGCGGCCACGGTGTACTCAGGCCCTGTCGTTAGACAAGTGCGGCAGTAGTCGCACGATAACGTCTGCGATATGGGACAGAAATAACGTACCCATTGCGCTGTCGTAACGGTTGCCGTCTGAACTGCCCACGGCAATCAGGCCCAGTTGCTCGCTATTTAGTAATGGCATGAGTGCGGCGGATCCGACTGCACCGGCGTCGGGGAACAGGTAGTTGAGCTCCTCTTTGCGCAGGGTGCCACAAACCGCCTTGTGCCCCCTGAACAGGGCACCGATCTCGTTTTTTGCGCTCTCGCGGGTTTCCATGCGGCAATCCCTGTCGTTGTCGCTGTCGCCGTACAGGATCATGCAGGTGTGCTCCACCTGGAATTCATTGGCCATGGCATCCATGAAAGTGTGGTACAGGGCGTCGATCGAGTCGGCTTCCAGTAATTTCAGTACCAGGGCGCGTGTCTGCTCATACAGCTTGTCATTGTCACGCGCATTGCCGGTGAGAGTGTTCAGTCGGTGGCGCATGTCGACATTGCGCTCGCGCAGCACACTGACCTGTTTCTCCACCAGGGACACGGCGCTGCCGGAGGCATGCGAGATATGCAGGTAGTCCATCATGTCCGGGTTGCGCTGCAGGAAGTCATCGTGGTCCTTCAGGTATTCACGCACTAACTCATCGTCGAGCTCCACGCCCGCAGCTTGCGCGGTACCGGCTTGTTCATTGCTGGCTGACATTATTATCGCTTCTCCCTGGTCTGCGTGCGCCCCTCTGTCGGGGCCTTAGATTCTTATTGTACCTTCGAATACCACCGCGGTGGGTCCGGTCATTATCACTGACTGACCTGCGCCGGCCCATGATATGGAAAGCTTACCCCCCGGCAGCTCAACTGTCACGGAATCGCGCAACCAGCCTCGCGATAAGCCGTAAACCACGGCCGCACAGGCGCCGGTGCCGCAGGCGAGGGTTTCACCCACGCCGCGCTCGAACACCCGCAGCTTGATCTGTGTGGGTGACACCACCTGCATGAAGAGCGCATTAACACGCTGTGGAAAGTCCGGGTGCGATTCGATCAGGGGGCCCAGGTGCTCCACATCGGCCTGGTCCACGTTATCGACACGCAGCACGGCGTGGGGGTTGCCCATCGATACGGCCCCGATCTCTATTTGCGCGCCATCCACCTGCAATGGGTAGCTGTCGGCGCGGCTATCTGCGGCAAACGGGATTTCCTGTGGCTCGAAGATCGGAGCGCCCATATCCACCTCTACATCCTGCCGGTTGCACACTCGCAGTTCGATGACACCAGCGGCGGTTTCCACTGTCATAACACGCTTATTGGTCAGCTTCTTTTCGCGCACGAAGCGGGCAAAACAGCGAGCGCCGTTGCCGCATTGCTCAACCTCGGTGCCGTCGGCGTTGTAGATGCGGTAGCGAAAGTCCACGTTGGGGTTTTGCGGTGCTTCGACCACCAGTACCTGGTCGCAACCTACGCCAAAACGTCGGTCTGCGAGCATACGCACGTCCCGAGGGCTAAGTTTGCAGCGTTGGCTGATCAGGTCAATAATAACAAAATCGTTGCCGGCGCCGTGCATTTTGGTGAATCTGAGTTGCATTTTCTCTTGTCGGCTGATTGCTTGCCTGTGCCCCATATATAACAGTGCGTCAGGGCAGGCAGTGCTCTGTGCGCATCATATCAGCTATCGTCTCCCGCTCCCGTATCAGGTGGACGCTATCCCCATCGACCATAATTTCAGGGGCACGGCCGCGGCTGTTGTAATTGGAGCTCATGGTAAAACCGTAGGCGCCTGCACCGAAGATGGCCAGCAGGTCGCCCTGGGCCAGGGTCAGTTCCCGATCCTTACCCAGAAAATCACCGGTTTCACACACCGGCCCCACCACATCCCAACGGGCCGCTTTACCAACCGCATTGTACTGTACCGGCTGGATATCCAGCCAGGCCTGGTACAGGGCCGGGCGGATCATGTCGTTCATGGCGGCATCCACCAGAGCGAAGTTGTGCTCGGGAGTGGGTTTCAGGTATTCCACCTGTGTTACCAGCAGCCCGGCGTTGGCGGCAATTGAGCGGCCTGGCTCAAACAGCAGCTTTATGTCGCGTTCGTCCAGTTCGTGCCTGATGGTCTCTATGAATTTGGCGATAGAGGGTGGCTGCTCATCCCGGTAACAGACACCCAGGCCACCGCCCAGATCCAGATGTCTGATGGCAATACCAAGTTCGGTCAGTGTATCTACCAGTGCCAGCAGGCGCTGCAGGGCGTCCACAAACGGGCTGATTTGCGTCAGTTGTGAGCCGATATGACAGTCCATGCCCACTATTTGGACAGAACTTAACCGGGCCGCACGCTGGTATACTCGCAGGGCCTCATCCGCTGTAACACCAAACTTGTTCTCGCGCAGGCCGGTGGAAATATAGGGGTGGGTCTTCGCGTCTACATCCGGGTTGACCCGTACCGAGATAGGCGCTATCGCACCCATCTCACCCGCGACACGGTTCAGCACTTCCAGCTCGGCGGCGGACTCCAGGTTGAAACAGTAAATACCCAGTTCCAGGGCCCGGGCCATTTCTTCGGGTTTTTTGCCAACACCGGAAAACACTATTTTTGCCGGATCGCCGCCGGCGGCAATTACACGCTCCAGCTCGCCACCAGACACGATATCGAAGCCCGCGCCCAGCCTGGTCAGTACATTGAGTACCGCCAGGTTGGAGTTGGCCTTCACCGCAAAACAGATCAGGTGCGCACAGCCATCCAGGGCGCGTTGATATTCGCCAAACGCCGATTCCAGCGCCGCGCGGGAATAGATGTAACAGGGCGTGCCGTGGGTCGCTGCAATGTCGCTCACAGGCACGTTCTCGGCATACAGGCTGCCGTCCCGGTAGGGAAAATTTTCCATCGGTCGTTCTCGTTAGTGTCCCTCGCTATGGGGACTCTTCGGTTTTATTCTGTTGGCTGGTGTCCGCCTGATCCACCGGTTTACTCTGCGGCGCTTCTTCCTTCGGCATGTACAGTGGCCCCATCTGCCCACATCCACCCAGCAGGGGGAGGGTGGCAGCCAGTGCCAGTGCGGCAAATAGATAACGCATGGGTAGAATCCGGATTATAAAGGCAGAGATTATACCGTTCGCTAGTGTACTTCGTCACTCATAACGTAACATTCAGCGAGTCGCCAAGGACCACTAGTAAGCGGTGCGAGCAGCCCTTATCATTGAATATTGCACACTTTGCTGGTGATCACCCTGTGATGACGGAATCGGAATTCAATGATTTGATAGACCAGACCTTCGAGCTGCTGGAATTGGCGCTGGACCAGGCGGTTGAGCAAGCCGATGATGACCTGGACTACGAGGCCACGGGTGGAGTACTGACTGTTGAGTTTGAAAATGGCACTACCATGGTGTTCAGTCGCCAGCCGCCCACCAGGCAGTTGTGGCTGGCCGCCCGTTCGGGGGGCTTTCACTTCGCCTATGACGAAGGTGCTGCGGACTGGCGCAATACCCGCGATGGGCAGCTGTTTCGTCCCTTTGTGGTGCAGCAGATGCTGGAGCAGGCAGGCGTTAGCTTGGACTGGGAGTAATTTGTGAGCAGATCTGTGATTGCAACACTGCTGCTGGCGGCTATTGGCACCATACCTGTCGCGGCGATGGAGCCTCTGTATGTCAAAAACCTGAGCCCGGTGGCCGGCCTGTCGGGGCTGCCTTCCCAGCGCGACGCGGCTACTGCGGAAAGTGGCACCCTGGCCGTGGCGCTGCACAGCAGCCTCGCCAGTCACTATGTGGCCGATTCAAGCAGCGATGAATTCCTCAACCTGGATGGGGAGACCCTGCGCTTCGCGCTGGAGTTGCGCTATGGCCTGGCGGATAACTGGGATGTGCAACTGGAAGTACCCTGGCTGGATCATAGTGGTGGCCACCTGGATGACCTGATTGATGACTGGCACGATTTTTGGGGTATGTCCGACGGCGGGCGCTCGGATGTGCCCAATGACCTGCTGGACTATCGCTACGATACTTTGGGGGGAGCGGGATTTTCCCTGCAGGACGACGCCTCCGGCCTGGGCGATATCAGCCTGTCCCTGAGCCACGCCTTCTACAGCAGGGACAATTCTGTGGCCAGTCTGGTACTGGGCTACAAGTTCAGTACGGGAGATGAGGACGATTTTTTGGGCAGTGGCGGCGATGACGCCTTTGTCGCCCTGCGTTTCTCCGGTCCCCAGCTATCAGACCTGCCCTTGAGCTGGCACGGTCAGGTGGGCTACCTGCGCGCGGGAGACAGCGATATCCTGGGCGATGTGCAAGAGCAGGATCTGTGGTTTGCCGGGCTCGCGATGGACTGGCGGGTGGCAGATCGCTGGTCAATCATCTTGCAGGTGGACAGTCATGCGGCGCCGGCGGACAGCGATATCACCGCCCTGGGGGACGATGCTGTTATGGCAACCGTAGGTGTGCGCTGGCGCTTTGCGCAGGATTGGTCGGTGGACGCCAGTGTAGTGGAGGATATTCGGGTGGAAACCGCGCCGGATGTTACTTTCCAGACCAGCCTCCGGTATCGCCCAGGGCCTTGAATCAAACAGGGTCACGTTCGATTGGCAGTTGCTCAAGGCGACAGCGGATACATTCGTGCCGTGCAGCGGGTACCTACCCCTTTGATTAGCGTCTGTCCAAGCGGTCGCGAGCCCGCACCGCGGCGGCGGCGACCTGCTGCGGCGCGGTGCCCCCCAGATGGTTGCGCGCTGCGATGGAGCCCTCCAGAGTCAGCACCTCAAACACATCCTCGCGGATATCCTCACAGAAACTCTGCAGTGTCACCAGCTCCATCTCGGCCAGGTCCAGGCCGGAGTCAATGCCGTGGGCGACGGCCTTGCCCACCACTTCATGGGCGTCGCGAAAGGGTAGCCCCAGGCCTACCAGGTAATCCGCCAGATCCGTGGCGGTAGAGAAACCGCGTCGGGCGGCCTCGCGCATTTGCTGCGTTTTGGGCTGGATGGCCGGTATCATGTCGGCGAAGGCGCGCAGGGAGTCCAGTACCGTGTCGACCGTGTCGAACAGGGGCTCCTTGTCTTCCTGGTTGTCCTTGTTGTAGGCCAGGGGCTG
>QNFR01000111.1 GCA_003646405.1 Gammaproteobacteria bacterium | reverse complement strand
CGGCCAGGTTGAGGGCCAGACACTGCGCTACCCCGCAGGGCGACCGATACACGGGTGTTCGTGATCGCAATCCCTTTTGAGGAGAGCCCTTGAGGAGTGTCCCTGAGGGTGGGTCGTGGGCAGTGTATCGAGCTTTATTGGGGGTGGCGTGGCTTATCAAATACCGGTTCCTGGTATTTTTGCAGCAATGTCCACACAGAACTGTTTACATAGCGCATAAAATGATCCGGCGAGGGTTACGCGTCGGGCGTTTTGATATGGAGATTTATTGTGGAGTTGTTATCCGGCGGTGAAATGATCGCCCGTGCCCTGGAAGATGAGGGAGTCGAGTTCCTTTTCGGCTACCCCGGTGGCGCGGTACTACATATATACGATGCCTTGTTCAAGGACTGTAAGGTGCCCCATATACTGGTGCGCCACGAACAGGCGGCTACCCACGCGGCGGATGGCTATGCCAGGGCCACCGGAAAACCCGGGGTCGTATTGGTTACTTCCGGCCCGGGCGCCACCAATGCCATCACCGGTATTGCCACGGCCTATATGGATTCGATTCCCATGGTGGTGCTGTCCGGCCAGGTGCAGAGCCACCTGATCGGTGAGGATGCGTTCCAGGAAACCGATATGATCGGTATCTCCCGGCCTATCGTCAAGCACAGCTTTATGATCAGGCACGCGCAAGAGCTGCCAGAGACCATTAAAAAAGCCTTTCATATCGCTACTACCGGCAGGCCCGGTCCGGTGGTCATCGACATCCCCAAAGATGTCACACGCCCCGATGAGAAGTTTGAGTACAGTTATCCAAAATCGATAAAAATGCGCTCTTACTCTCCGGCCCAGCGCGGTCACACCGGCCAGATCAGGAAAGCCGTCAAAATGCTGCTCGCGGCCAAGCGCCCGGTTATTTACGCCGGCGGCGGCGTGATGCAGGGCGAGGGTAGTGAACTGCTGACCCGGCTGGCCAGACAGTTGAATTACCCGGTAACCAATACCTTGATGGGCCTGGGCGCGTTTCCCGGCAGTGATCGGCAGTTTTTGGGGATGCTGGGCATGCACGGCTTTTATGAGGCCAATATGGCGATGCATCACAGTGATTGCATCCTGGCCATCGGCGCCCGCTTCGATGACCGGGTGACCAACACCGTAGACAAGTTCTGCCCCGGGGCCAAGGTTATCCATGTCGATGTGGATCCGGCCTCTATTTCCAAGACCGTGATGGCCGATATTCCTATCGTGGGCCCGGTCCAGACGGTACTGACCGAAATGCTTACCCAGATCGATATGATCCGGGAGAAGGACAGCGATTTACCGGATCAGGCTTCCCTGGATGGCTGGTGGCAGCGGATTGATGAATGGCGCGCTGCCCAGGGATTGCTGTCCGGGCGTCGTTACGGCCAGAGCGACATGATCATGCCGCAGCAGGTGATAGAAAGCCTGTACCGGGCGACCGGCGGCAATGCCTATGTCACTTCTGACGTGGGCCAGCACCAGATGTTTGCCGCCCAGTATTACCGCTTCGACCAACCGCGGCGCTGGATCAACTCCGGCGGTCTGGGCACCATGGGCTTCGGCCTGCCTGCTGCCATGGGGGTGAAACTCGCGTTTCCCGATATGGATGTAGCCTGTGTCACCGGCGAAGGTAGTATCCAGATGAATATCCAGGAGCTGTCCACCGCGACCCAGTACAACACGCCGATCAAGATCATCAACCTGCGCAACAACTACCTGGGGATGGTGAAACAGTGGCAGGACATGCAATACGAGGGCCGCTACGCCATGAGCACCTACGAGGACTCCCTGCCGGACTTCGTCAAGCTGGCGGAGTCCTATGGCCATGTGGGCATGCTGATAGACAAGCTGGAGGACCTGGACGGCGCGATGGAGGAGGCCTTCGCCATGAAAGACAAACTGGTATTCCTCGATATCTTCATTGACCGTATGGAGCACGTGTATCCCATGCACATTGCCCCCAACGGCTCCATGAAGGATATGTGGCTCAGCAAGAACGAGAGGACCTGACATGCGACGCATTATTTCTATGTTGATGGAAAACGAGCCCGGTGCCCTGTCTCGCGTGGTCGGTCTGTTCGCCCAGCGCGGCTACAATATCGAAACCCTGAATGTGGCGCCTACTGACGACCCGACCTTGTCGCGTCTTACGCTGACTACAGTGGGCAGTGACCTGCGTATCGAGCAGATCACCAAGCAGTTGAATAAACTGGTCGATGTGGTGAAGGTGGTGGACCTGAGCGAAGGCGCCCATGTGGAGCGGGATATGATGTTGATCAAGATCCGTGTTCACGGCGAAGCGCGGGAGGAGGTGAAACGTACCACGGATATCTTCCGCGGACAGATCGTGGATGTGGGTCCCAACGTGTATACCATCCAGCTCACGGGCACCAGCGATAAGCTGGACTCGTTTGTGGCGGCTATGGAGGGAGCGGATATTCTGGAGGTGGTGCGCTCTGGAATAGCGGGTATTTCTCGTGGGGAGAAGGTGCTTAGCCTCTAAAAAGGCGCGATTTCTTTGGTTGTGGCGAGGAGGTATTATCCCTCCGAGTCACAGCTATGGAACGGGATCGGCCGTCCATGGCCTCACACGCCCCTGGAAGGCTTTACGGCGTGTCCAGTAATGCATAAGGACATAATCGTGACGCAATGATTGGCACGAACCTAAAAAAGGGGCCTCACGGCCCCTTCGTCATTCCAGCGTTGGAGTTGCCTAAACAATCCGCTTCATAGCAGTCATATAACCGCGCAGCTTCTTGCCCACAATCTCCACCGGGTGGGTGCGAATGGCATCATTAACAGCGATCAACTCAGCATTGTCCACGCCATTGTCGCCGACGATACCCACACCGATCACGTCCGTATCCATCTTGCTTATGAAGTCAGCCAGCAGCGGACGACAGGCGTGATCAAACAAATAGCAGCCATATTCCGCCGTGTCTGAAATGACCACGTTCATCTCATACAGCTTCTTGCGCGCGATGGTGTTGGCGATCAGCGGTGTTTCATGCAACGACTCATAGTAAGCGGATTCGTCGATGATCCCCGCTGAAACCATGGTTTCAAAGGCCAGTTCCACGCCGGCCTTGACCATGGCGACCAACAGAATGCCGTGATCGTAGAATTCCTGTTCGGTGATTTCCGCGTCCGTGTTAGCCGACTGCTCAAAAGCGGTTTCCGCCGTGGCGGCGCGCCATTTCAGCAGATTGGCATCATCGTTGGCCCAGTCTTCCATCATGGTTTTGGAGAAATGGCCGGTCATGATGTCGTCCTGGTGCTTTTCGTACAAGGAACGCATGATATCTTTCATTTCCTCAGCCAGGTGAAAAGCGCGAATTTTGGCCGGGTTGGACAGGCGATCCATCATGTTAGTGATGCCGCCGTACTTGAGGCCCTCGGTGACCGTTTCCCAGCCATACTGGATCAATTTGGAAGCGTAGGTCGGATCGATGCCCTTCTCTACCATTTTGTCAAAGCACAGGATGGCGCCGGTTTGCAGCATCCCGCACAGGATGGTCTGCTCGCCCATCAGGTCGGATTTTACTTCGGCGATAAAGGAGGACTGCAACACCCCGGCGCGGTGGCCACCGGTGCCGGCGGCGTAGGCCTTGGCCAACTCCAGGCCATCGCCATTAGGGTCATTTTCAGTGTGTACGGCGATCAGGGTGGGAACGCCGAAGCCGCGCTTGTATTCTTCACGCACTTCCGTACCGGGGCACTTGGGTGCGACCATGATGACGGTGAGGTCATCGCGAATTTGCATGCCTTCCTCAACGATATTGAAGCCGTGAGAGTAGGAGAGGCAGGCGCCCTGCTTCATCAGCGGCATGACCTGCTGCACCACGCTGGTGTGCTGCTTGTCCGGGGTCAGGTTGAGGACCATGTCCGCCCCGGGGATCAAGTCTTCGTAAGTGCCAACGGTAAAGCCGTTTTCGGTCGCATTCTTCCAGGACTGACGCTGTTCCACGATGGCTGCCTCGCGCAGGGCGTAGGATATATCCAGACCGCTGTCGCGCAGATTCAGGCCCTGGTTCAAGCCCTGGGCGCCACAGCCGATGATGACCATTTTTTTGCCGCGAATTTTATCCACACCGTCGGCGAATTCCGCACTGTGCATAAATCGGCACTTGGCCAGTTGCTGTAGCTGCAGGCGCAGTGGCAGAGTATTGAAGTAGTTCTGTCCCATGTTGATTGTCCTCAAGCGGGTGATTAATTTGTGGGGCGAACCTTACGCCAAATCGCTGCTTGCGTAAAACGCTATATAGGCAATATTGTGCTGTATATTGTGGCGATCAGGGTCAGCCAATTGGCTTGCCACCTGGCGACGGGTTTATGCCGTTCTGGGCAGCGCCTGGCAAGCCCGCCGGTCAAAGTCCTGCGGAATTTGGCTGGGCAGACCTACGGTATCGGGGTTTGATACTATTTTGATATTATAGCGTCAGTTTTGGCATTGTGGTGAATAGCATGGATAAACAAGGTAAGACGGCACCAGAGCACACTCCAGTCCAGGCGGAGGCAGCGAGTGAGGCGCCCCCCGGCAGTGTTGGGCCACGCCTGGACCTGCTGGTTGACGAGCATGAGGAGGAGATATCGGAGAACGGGCGAACCGTTCGTCGCCAGGGTATCTATCTGCTGCCCAACCTGTTTACCACAGGTGCACTGTTCGCCGGCTTCTACGCGATAATTGCAGCCATGCGCGGGGACTTCGAGAGTGCGGCTATCGCCATTTTCGCCGCCCTGGTACTGGACGGTCTGGATGGTCGTGTCGCGCGCCTGACTAATACTTCCAGTAAGTTTGGCGCCGAATACGATAGTTTGTCGGATATGGTGTCTTTCGGGGTCGCGCCGGCGCTGGTGATGTTCAGTTGGGCTCTGGGGGGGCTGGGTAAGTTTGGCTGGAGTGCCGCATTTATTTATGTGGCATGTGCAGCTTTGAGGCTGGCCCGCTTCAATACCCAAATTGATACGGCGGATAAAAACTACTTTACCGGCCTGGCCAGCCCGGCCGCGGCCTCTGTGGTAGCCAGCACGGTCTGGGTCTGCACTGACCTGGGATGGATCGGCGCAGACCTGCCCTTCGAAGCTTCCGTAGTAGTTGGGGTGCTGACCGCAACGATTGGTTTTCTCATGGTTGCCAATTTCCCCTATTACAGTTTCAAGGGAATCGACTTTCGCGGTCGGGTGCCGTTTGTGGTCATGATTGCAGTGGTGCTGGTATTTGGCCTGATTACGGTCGATCCACCGCTCATATTGTTGGTTGGTTTTCTTACCTATGCAGTGTCAGGGCCCGTTATGCAGGTAATAAAGCGGCACAAAAAAGGAGACGCCTGACACTTTTGATTGCAGGTGGCTGGAGCGACTATATAGCGAACGCGCTGATGGAACCAAACGGCAACTTTCTGTTCTCATAAACAGTAACCGTGATCAGGCCAGGATGGGACTCAACATGCGCAAACGCTTTTCGATACCCCGCATTGCCTCCTCTGAAATTACTTCTGAATCGGCTTACCTGAAACGTCGGGACTTCATCCGTGCAGCGGGCCTCGCTGCAGCACCCGTTGTTGGTGGATTGTCGCTACACAGTGAGGCTGCGAAAAGTACCGGTGGCGCAGCACTGGACTATGTCGCGGCTACACCCGGGGTTGGGGGATTTTATACGGATGAGAAAGCGACGCCACCGGGTGATATTGCTTCCTACTGTAACTTCTATGAATTCGGCACAGGCAAGGGCGATCCTGCCCACTACGCCCACGAAATGACCGTGGATCCCTGGTCCATAGAAATATCCGGTGCCGTGCACAAACCGGGTAAGTTACACCTTGAGGATATTATTTCGGGCTTCGACCTGGAGGAGCGCATATACCGCCTGCGCTGCGTGGAAGCCTGGTCCATGGTGGTGCCATGGGTGGGCTTCCCCCTGGCGGCACTGTTACAGCGCTTTGAGCCGACTGGCAAGGCCAGGTATGTAGAGTTCCAGACCCTGCACCGCAGTGATGAAATGCGCGGCACACGCTCCTATACCAGCATTATTGACTGGCCCTACCGGGAGGGCTTGCGCCTGGATGAGGCGATGCATCCCCTGACCCTGATGTCGGTGGGTGTGTATGGAAAAACCCTGCCCAACCAGAACGGTGCGCCAGTGCGGCTGGTGGTGCCCTGGAAGTACGGCTTCAAAAGCATTAAATCCATTGTGGCTATTCGCCTGACCGAAACCCGGCCGGCGACGTCCTGGGAGACCCTGGCGCCCCGGGAGTACGGCTTTTACGCCAACGTGAATCCGCAGGTGGATCATCCTCGCTGGAGCCAGAAGTCAGAGCGGCGACTGCCGTCCACGCTGTTCAATCCCAATCGTATTGCCACCCGCATGTTCAACGGCTATGGCGAGCAGGTGGCCCACCTCTATCAGGGTATGGATCTGGCCAAGTCTTACTAGTGCTCCAACCACTTGATATGGAGCGTCTTGTGAGGGCAGGGGTCTTTGCCCTGTGCCTGCTGCCTTTCGCCTGGTTGGTCTATAGCGCCGCGACTGCCGGACTGGGGCCTGATCCGGCTGAATCGATCATGCACATTACCGGCGAGTGGGCGCTCAGGCTGTTGTTGCTGACTTTGCTGACTTCGCCCCTGCGCCGGTGGTCTGGCTGGCCCGTAGTGCTCAAGCTGCGGCGGATGCTGGGGCTGTATGTATTCTTCTACGCCAGTGTCCACCTCATGTCCTTCTGCCACTTTTATATTGGGTGGACAGTGGGTGCACTGATTGAGGAACTGGCGGAGCGGCCCTATATAACAGTGGGCTTCGCCGCCTGGTTATTGCTGCTGCCCCTGGTCGTGACCTCCACCCGGGGTATGCAGCGCCGGCTGCGCAGGAACTGGCGGCGCCTGCATCGACTGGTGTATGTGGTGGCGGTGCTGGCCTGCTGTCACATCCTGTGGCAGGCGCGCTCGGATATCGGCGAGCCCCTGATTTATATCCTGCTTTTTGCTATTTTGTTGGCATGGCGGGTGAAGCGATTTACGGCCCGGCAAAAAAACTGAAATATTTGCCCAAAAGGCCTTGCGGGGGCAGGTTTGATCCGTATAATGCGCTCCTCGGTCAGGGGGTAGCCCCCAACCGTATCTGCGCCCTAGCGGTAGCGGATGTTGTTTAACAAGAAGATGAAGACAGATGTGTGGGCACTTGTTGGGATAGTTGTCACAACTATTCAGACACAACAAGTGACTCATTAATTCATTATTG
>QNFR01000110.1 GCA_003646405.1 Gammaproteobacteria bacterium | reverse complement strand
GGCGCCGCTACGGCGAAATGTAATACTATCCACCTCGACAACAACCTGTTTCAGGTCTTCAGGGGCCGCATCTGAAAAGCCCAGGCTGAGAAGCGTGGTGGCGTCTCTATTATTGCCGTTGTTACAATCAAAGCCGCAGCCACAACCTCCTATGGAGGTCGTGACGGAGGCGAGCAGCAACATCGCCGCTGTTAGTTGCAAGAAATCTCTCAAGGCGAACAACTGGTATTCGCCACTTCCAGTATGGCCGCTGGTGCATCCAAAAGGCGCAATTCGGCTCTAATCTTGGCGAGTAACTCAGAAATTGTGTGGAGCATGGGCTTGTCTCCAGCCTTTGTATGGATTTGATACCCGCGAATTATAGCGTACCTGGTCATCTGTGCCTGCCGTAGCAAAAACAATAAGATTATTGCGGCCCAAATAGTAAGAAAAAGCCTAGTGATTGCTGGCTCAGTAGTGAATACTTCGATGATTATGTCGACTCTAAGTAAACTTAAAGAAGACCCCGAACTTCATGATTATCTGGTTCGGCGGGTCGGGAAGGCGCATCTCAGGCAACGTATCGGGGTGGAAACAGAGCATACGGCGGACCGATTTGGTCAGGGGCGCACTTTTTTCCACATCGAGAACTGGCATGCCGCTGCCGCTATCATCACACTGATATTAAAGATTACAGGGCTGGCCGGGCGCGGCAGATCGAATATGCTGGATTTCCAGGTGCGTCATAACGAGTGGGTCTTGCCCCACCTGCCACAGGTATTTGATGGCTTTACCCTATTGCAATTGAGCGATCTGCACCTGGATGCGTTGGCGTCCTTTCCAGATTGTCTCGCGGAAAATATCAGTGATCTTGAGTATGACATTTGTGTTTTGACCGGTGATTACCGTTTTCTTACCCATGGCCCCCAGCAGGATGCAATGCTCGGCCTGGAGCGCTTGTGCAGGGACATCGAGCAGGATATTTACGCCATCCTCGGTAATCACGACACAATTCTGATGACAAAACCCATAGAGTCACTGGGTATCCGGCTTTTATTGAATGAGAACATTCAAATTGAGCGTGGAGATGACTCCCTCTGGCTGGCTGGCATCGATGACCCCCACTATTTCTCCGCCGACAACCTGGAAAAGGCCTACGAAGGGATTCCCGATGCAGCGGTGTCTTTGCTGTTGGCGCACTCGCCGGAAATTTATCGCCACGCCGCCTATGTTGGTTTTGACTTTTTGATGTGTGGTCACACGCATGGCGGCCAGATTTGTCTGCCGGGTGATCTTGCTCTCACCTATAATTCCTCTGCCCCCAGATTCACCGGCGCCGGTGCGTGGTCATATGATCTCATGCAGGGCTATACTTCTGTGGGCACTGGCAGCTCGGTTGTCCCGGCGCGCTTTAATTGCCCGCCTGAGATAACGCTTCATCATCTGCGCGGGGGCTAGTAGGGGCGGTTGCGAATGTTGAGCCAAAAAAGCGGCTTGGAAATAAGAATTACAAGCAGCATAAACACCAGGGCTAATAATACCGCCCACCACCAATCCGCACCTAAGACATTCACTGCATAAACAGAGGGAATGAAGGATTCCGGTAACTGATCCAGGCCCCGACACCGATCGCTGGGCTTAAGGCCCATACGACGTTTGATGAAACTCGAAATAAGGTCCCCGGTTATTACGAGTACGCCAAATACGAGGCCAAACCAGATACCGTAGTCGAAGATTATCGACAGCACGCAAGATGTGACAAGGGCAGCGACCAAACCCCGCCAGGTCTTGGACGAGCCGAATACTGGCTGGCCGTTTTGTAATTTCCGGCCCAGATCCAGAGGGCGGGCGTAATGCGCTTGTAAAATCCAGGCAACCAGTATCGGCGCGCCATTGGTTGCCAGCAACATGACCAGCAGTTTTATAAACGTTTCAAGCATTCACTTCAGTTGTATTTGAATCGTCTCGTTGTCGAATTCTATGATATCGCCGCTGATAATTTTTTTGCGTTTTCTGGTTTCTATTTCTTCGTTGACTAAAACCAACCCCGCAGCGATTACAGCTTTCGCTTCACCACCACTGGAGACCATCCCTTCAAACTTCAGAATTTTGTAGAGTTCAACGGGCTCCCTGCTGATTATAACTTCTCTCATCGATATCTCTAGCTCCTGGCTGCCGGGTTCAATTCGTCCGGTGCGCCCTTAACGCCCAAACACCCACCGAGTTGGAGATTTCCCACAGCTATTGTTGGCAGGCTTTTAGAATGCAAGGACTATAGTCGGTAGCATGATGTTTTGTCTATAACCAGGCTGACTAGCCACCAAACCCCGCCAGACGCTCCTGGGTGTCGTTGATGTCAGGATAGTTCCGCTCCAGTTCCGCCGCCAATGCCTCCTCTATCGAGAGGTTTCCCTGAGCAAGCGCATACAAATCCTTGACGGCGGCCACGGTCGGTCGGGAGTTGCGGGCAATGGCCGCAGCGCACTCTGCCACCAGGGCATCCAGCGCATTCTTGTCCGCCGCTGCCTGGTTGGCGAGGCCCATACTCACGGCTTCGCTGCCGAGAAAGGTGCGCCCGGTAAAGGAGATTTCTTTGGCTTTGCGCACGCCGATTGCCTGTGACAGCGTCTGCGACATGCCCCAGGTGGGCCTGAGCCCGAATTTGGCGTGAGTATCGCCAAACTTGGCATCGACAGTGGTGAAAATGAAATCACAGTGGAGTGCCATCTCCAGGGCCCCGGTGAAACATGCGCCGTGGACTTTGGCTATCACCGGGCAAGAGGCGTTACGAATGGCGGTGTACGCCCGCCGGGCGGGCTGGTTAAACACATCGCCAATTTTGCCTGCCTGCGGTTCAATCCCCCGTAGCACCTTGAGGTCTACGCCGGCGGAAAAGGCGCGGCCCGCACCCTCGAGCACAACGACAGAAATATTCGTGTCTGTGTTTGCCTGTTCCAGCAACTCAGCGATGCCGGTAAGCATTTCCGGGCGGAACGCGTTGAGTGCATCGGGCCTGTTCAGGTGGATAGTCAGGACGTTCAGGTTGGTGTCAGCCAGCAGATACTCAGTGCTACTTTGATAGGTGCTTGTCACGGTTAACTCCCTAATCTGCTACTTGTGCGCGATTGGTTTTTCAGTAAACAAGTAATCCTTGAGTTCTTTATCCATGGCCGGATCTTTACGGCGAATCCATTCAAGCACCATTGCCGCATGCTCTTTTTCTTCGTCTCGATTATGTGCAAGGATCGCTCTTAATTCGTCATCCTTGCAGGCATCAACCCGCTGGTTATACCAATCGACCGCTTCAAGCTCCTCCATAAGAGACGTGATGGCCCTGTGCATATCTCTGGTTTCATCGGTAAGTTCGTTTATGGGTTCGTGATAACCTTCGTTTGACATCTTTACTTCCTCTTGTTTTGTGTGGCGGCTGTGCCTTGCGCAATAGTTAGTTGCCCATCATCGATCACTTCATCAAGTTCGGAGCTTTCACCGGCCAGCCATCTCGGATGCCGCTCAATCCAGATCGCTGGCGTCATGCCGTTCGGCTAATTGTTCTTCCTCTGTCCCCCAGATTTTGTTGACCCGCTGGCCTCGCCGGACAGCGGGGCGCTCCTGTATTTCCTCTGCCCACCGGATGACGTGTGTGTATGACTTGACATCAAGGAATTCCTGGGCTTCGTAAATATCGCCCAATACCAGGTCGCCATACCAGGGATGGGTGGCAATGTCTGCGATATTGTATTCGTCGCCACACAGATATTGCCGCGAGGAAAGGTTGCGGTCCAATACGTCGAGTTGGCGTTTGATCTCCATCGTGTAGCGATTGATGGGGTATTCAAATCTTTCCGGCGCGTAGGCATAGAAGTGGCCGAAGCCACCGCCAAGATATGGAGCGCTGCCCATCTGCCAAAATAGCCAGGACATACATTCCGCACGTTCGGGAGTCTCCCTGGGCAGAAAAGCATCGAACTTCTCTGCCAGGTAGACAAGGATCGCCCCGGACTCGAATACGCGGATCGGTGGGGTTGTGCTCCTGTCGATCAAGGCTGGGATCTTCGAGTTCGGATTCGCCGCAACAAAGCCGCTCCCGAACTGATCGCCTTCATTGATATCGATGAGGTAAGCGTCATACTCCGCGCCTTTCTTACCGAGCGCGAGTAATTCTTCCAGGAGCACGGTGACTTTTACACCGTTGGGCGTCGCCAGGGAATATAACTGGAGGGGATGTGCGCCAACGGGGAGTTCTTTTTCATGGGTGGCGCCCGCGATGGGTCGATTGATATGGGCAAATTGTCCGCCGCTCTGTGAGTCCCATTTCCAGACTTTGGGTGGTGTGTAACTCGATGTGTCAGTCATGATTATCTCTTTCGCTACTTTATCGCGAGCCAGCCTTCAAAACAGATATGTTTAAACACGGTCATAATATCAGAGAACCCGGCCTCTTCTAACAGCGTCAAATTGCCGCGTTGTGAAAATGGTTCGAGAATGCCTTTGAGGCTGCGTTCTTTATTGAGGATTTGATCAGGGCTAAAGTTGTTAGCCAACTTAAACTCTGTATACAGCTGCGTCATATAATCCTGAAACCGGGCATCCGGCGCGCGAACTTTTTCAAATATAACGAGCCCGCCACCCCAGTGCAGGGAGTCGTATATTTTTTCCAAAAGGGATATTCTGACACTGGGGTGGATAAACTGTAATGTGTAGTACAGCACTATAAAATTTGATTTTTCAAACTCGTATTCCAGCGCATTACCGCACACAAAAGAGGCTCGCGGGTCGGGAGTTTCCGCTGCCGCATAAGCAATCATCGATGCAACGACATCAATACCTGTGGTGTGGAAAATTTTCTCGGGGTGGCGGGAGAGAATCTTTCTGGGGATCGCTCCGGTTGTCGTTCCAATATCGTAAACAACGGCATTTTCAGGGAGGAAAAAGTCACTTAGCTGTGCAACAAGGTCATGTCCTCCCCTGTAGAACGGGATCGATCTTTCTATATGCCGCTCGAATTCGGCGGGAGGAACATCAAAGGTCCAATTGGCGTTCTCGGAGACTATGCTCACATCCACTTCGCCGGCTTGTTTCACTTTATCTTGCATGACAAATCACCAGCAGATTTACGTTGGCTAATTGCTCACTTTATAACGTCTGGAATAAAAAAAATTATACCTGGGTTTCGCCATAAGGATAACTTTACACCAGCGATCCCTGGTGAGCACAGAGGCAACCGTTGTAGATCGGCGGCCTGTGTTAACCCGCCACAAACCGCCCCTCCAAATACCCAATAATGTCTCCAGACTCATACATCCAGCTGACCTCGCCCTGCTCATCCTCAACCCGCAGACAAGGCACCTTCAAATCCCCTCCCCCGGTCAACAACTCCTCTCTCGCAGCCTGCGACCGCTTCACATCCCGCGTTTCGATATCCAGTGACTGACGCTTCATCGCGCGCCGGACTTTGACACAAAAGGGGCAGGCCTGGTACTGATACAAAGTCAGGCTGCCTGTCTGTTTATCAATAGCAGCCTGAGCTCCTGAACTGCGCTTGATGCCTCTGGGAGTGAATAACCAGTTGAAGAACAGTATTAGTGAGCCAAGAATTTTGCGGACTATTGCCATTGTTGGTTCCTTTGGAAAATGGTGGGCCCAGAAGAGCTCGAACCTTCGACCTGCGAATTATGAGTCGCAATGAAGGTGTTGGGCCTGCCCACTAAGCGGGAGGATTGTAACAGGTTTTCGGGGTGGGGTGGGGCAGGGCTCCCCGCACTTTTCGCAGCGCGCGATCACTCTGTTCCTGGTGATTGGGATCCGTTCCCAATAGAGGAAGGCAGGACTGTAACACAGCCGCGAGGCCATCCCAAGAAACAGGGCCGGTTTCCTCATTTGCTTACTGAGATTTGCCCAGGGGACCCCGGTTACGCCTAATGCCGGGGATGATTTTCACGTGGTATAGTGACAGCATTTGGCCGAATAGCCGAGTGCTCTGGTTTTTAGCCATAAATAGGAAGCCACCGGCTTTAGTCGGTGGAGTATTCACAACGTGGTAGCGGGTCCATGACTAAGAAAATCAAATTAGCCAAGCCAATTTTCTTTCAGGGATCTGTGCATGGGATCATCGGTGCGACGGCATTGATCAGTCTGAAGATGGAGGGCCAGTTGAACAAGAATGCCCTTTCTCGGCTGAGCTCATACTCCGCATTGACGGCCTTGAATGCGGCTGACCCACACTATGGCATTGATCCTGAAAATTGGGTGTCGAGTTTTGTGCAAAGAGCCCCAAAGAAGCCAGAATTCGCGCACATTATTGCGGCACTTACTGTGGCATTCCAGCGATGGGCACGGGACCCGGTTTCAAAGGCTGTGGTAATTTCCGGCACAGAGGAGAAAGTGCAGATGGCCGTGCCTTGGCACCGTCCCCAGATTTGTAAATCGTCCCTGATATTGGCTTTGGAATATGTGCGGATCGCCAGTGCAGGGAGTCCGTCGCTTGCAGAAAAAAATGAGTTTGTTCAGCAGTTTGGAAAATTTTTACAGCAGGCACATAAAAACCACCTGGCTCCCAATACAATGCGGTTCGCCCTGGCCGCGATAGATCGCGGCATACCCGTCTATCCCCTGAACGACCGCTCCGTTCAAATTGGGTGGGGTGCCGGCCAGATTAGACTGCTGAGCAGCTTTACCCATCAGACCAGTAACATTGCAGCCCGCTTGGCCCGCAATAAATTCTTGACCAATCAGCGTTTGGCCCAGAACAAATTGCCGGTTCCAAGGGCGGCTTTGGCCGCAACATTCCAAGATGCCGGAAAAATAGCAGAAACACTTGGCTGGCCGGTCGTTGTCAAACCCGCAACATTGGATCAGGGCGCTGGTGTCACTGCGGGGGTCAAGGACACCGCAACGTTAAGAGCAGCATTTGATGCCGCGCATAAATTAACGCCGGAGTCAGTTATGGTCGAAAAACACATAGCTGGGGATGACCATAGACTGTTGGTGGTCAAGGGGCGCCTTTTGATGGCGACTCGGCGCGTAGCGGGCGGCGTCACCGGTGATGGCGTGTCGACCATTGAACAATTGATTGAGCAGACTAACAAAGACCCTCTGAGAGGCAAAGGTAAACGTAGTTTGTTGATCCGGCTCGAACTTGATGACGTGGCACAGTCTTGTCTTGTCGAAGCGGGGTTTGCCGCGACCGATGTGCCCCCCAGGGGGCAATTCGTTGCGTTGCGAAAAACAGCGAATATAAGTACAGGAGGAACCGCTACAGACGTCAGTGACAGAGTACATCCCGACAACGAAGCTGCTGCAATCCGCGCCGCGCGCGTCCTGGGCCTGGATATTGCCGGCGTGGATT
>QNFR01000109.1 GCA_003646405.1 Gammaproteobacteria bacterium | reverse complement strand
GCCAGCGATCGAAAGGCCTGGCTGGAGAAGAAAGGGGATTTGGCGGGGGCTGCCTCTTAATTCGGGGACAGTTTACTCAATTATTGGAATTTTCAAGAAATTCCAATAATTGAGTAAACTGTCCCCGAATTAAGAGGCAGCCCCCGCCAAATCTCCTTTCTTTTCCAGCCAGGCTTTTCGATCACTGGCGCGTTTCTTGGCCAACAGCATATCCAGCATTTGATTGGTGCCGTCTCCGGCATCGAGAACAAGGCGCACCAGACGGCGCGTGTCCGGGTCCATGGTGGTCTCACGCAGTTGCAAAGGGTTCATCTCACCCAACCCCTTAAAACGCTGTACATTAACCTTGCCGCGCTTTTTCTCCGCTTCTATACGGTCCAGCACGCCCTGTTTCTCACTTTCATCCAGTGCGTAAAATACTTCCTTACCCACATCGATTCGATACAGCGGGGGCATGGCCACATACACATGCCCCGCCGCGACCAGTGGGCGAAAGTGGCGCACGAACAGGGCACAGATAAGCGTGGCGATGTGCAGCCCATCGGAGTCGGCGTCGGCGAGGATGCAAATTTTGTGATAGCGCAGGCCCGACAGGTCGTCGCTAGCCGGGTCTATGCCCATGGCAATTGAAATGTTGTGTACTTCCCGGGAAGCCAGGATTTCCTGGGAATCGACCTCCCATGTATTCAAAATTTTCCCGCGCAGGGGCAAAATAGCCTGAAATCCCCTGTCCCTGGCCTGTTTGGCGGAGCCTCCCGCGGAGTCACCCTCCACCAGAAACAATTCACCCTGAGCCGGGTCTTCACCCGAGCAGTCCGCCAACTTGCCGGGCAGTGCCGGGCCGGCAGTCACTTTCTTACGGGTGACCTTCTTGGCGGTTCGCAGACGGCTCTGTGCATTGTTGATGCACATCTCCGCCAGTTTTTCCGCCTCCTCGGTGTGCTGGTTCAGCCACAGGCTAAAGGCGTCTTTGGCAACTCCGGACACAAAGGCCGCAGCCTCGCGGGAGGACAGGCGCTCTTTAGTCTGGCCAGAAAATTGCGGGTCCGCCAGCTTGGATGACAGCACATAGGCGCAGCGCTCCCAGATATCATCGGGCGTCAGTTTAACGCCCCGGGGCAGCAGGCTGCGCAGCTCACAAAAATCCCTGAGGGCATCCAGCAGGCCGGTGCGTAGCCCGTTCACGTGGGTTCCGCCCTGGGAGGTGGGTATCAGGTTTACATAGCTTTCGGTGATTAACTCCCCGCCCTCTGGCAACCACTGAATAGCCCACTCGACACCCTCATTGGCTCCCGCGAAGCTACCGGTAAATGGCTCCTCGGGCAGGCAGATTTCATCGGCGGTGGCGCCCATCAGGTAATCGCGCAGACCGTCCTCATAATACCATTCATCGGACTCACCCTTGGCTTCATCCTTAAAGCGCACCTTCAGCCCGGGACACAAAACCGCTTTTGCGCGCAATACATGACGCAGCCTGGGCACGGAGAAATTAACCGAGTCAAAATATTTTGGGTTGGGCGTAAAGCGCACTGACGTGCCTGTATTGCGTTTACCGCAAGTGTCTATCACCACCAGCTCTGTGGCTTTTTCACCATCTGCGAAGGACATCTGGTGCACTTTGCCGTCCCGGCGAATGGTAATCTCCAGTTCGCTGGACAGGGCATTCACAACAGACACCCCCACACCGTGCAGGCCACCGCTGAACTCGTAGTTTTTATTGGAGAACTTGCCCCCCGCATGCAAGGTTGTGAGAATGACTTCTACGCCACTCACCCCCTGTTCCGGGTGGATATCCACCGGCATACCGCGGCCATTGTCCGTGGCGGTGATGGACCCATTTTTATGTAAAATCACTTCCACCAGGTCTGCATGACCCGCCAGGGCCTCATCGATACTATTGTCGATAACCTCCTGTGCGAGGTGGTTTGGCCTGGTGGTGTCGGTGTACATTCCGGGGCGCTTGCGCACCGGCTCAAGTCCTGTGAGGACCTCAATATCTTCAGCGGTATATTGACTCATTGCTGTGGCTTGGTTCCCAAATCTTGTGATAGCGGTTGTTATTTGTGGCGATGTGTTTTGATAATCGACCAGATGTATTTTGCATCAGGAGAGGTGGTGGACGCTACAGATATCCTCCAGAATCCAGCTCCACGGTGAAAGAAACACCCTGTACCCGCGATACAGCGGTGTTTATTGTTCCATCCGGCTCGAGATCCAGCCAGCGATAGCCAGGCGGCAGGTCATCGTCTTTGAACTTTGCCAGCCCCGGGGCAAACTGAACACAGGTTGATGGTGTGGCCAGCAGCGCGATACCATCCCGCTCACTGTCGATTTGCTGGTGAATATGCCCCCAGAGAATTGCCCTGACTGAGCTGTGCCGCCCGACAACGGTAAAAAACTCTTCTGCATCGGCTACCATTTGTTGGTCCAACCAATCGCTGCCAATGGCAATGGGGTGGTGATGGAGACAGATCAACGTGTGTAACCCCTCCGCGTCCGCGCGCTGTAGGCAATCGTCCAGCAGTGCCAGTTGGTCGACCCCCAGCTCTCCACCGATTTCACCCGGAATCTGGGAATCCAGCATAAGAATTTGCCAATTGGCAATCCTGACCTCATTGCTCAGCTGGCAGTTGGGGCCAGAATCAGCCGCCATATCGTGCCAGCTGTCATGATTGCCGGGCAACCAGAAACTGGAGGTACAGACCTGTGAAAAATATTGATACAGGCGCCCATAGGCTGCGTTGGCGCCGTGGTCCGACAAATCGCCAGTACCGAGGACCAGGTCTGTCTGCTTGCGCTCCCTCTTGACCAGATCGATGACGGCTTGCAGGGAGTGGTCGGTATCCATTCCCAGCAATTTGCTACCCGGGGCGTGGCCCAGGTGGCAATCGGTTAGCTGCACCAATTGCACCGTACCCCCTGGGTGGTCAAGGTGAATGGGCCGGTGTTTTGTGGGCGTATGCATCAAGGGCATCCCCGGGTCAGCTGCGGGTCCCGGGAATTCGGAGAGGCTCAATGTCACTCATGCCGTGTTGCAGGCAATACTCCAGCCACTCCGCCAGAAATTGATTTTGCTGGCATTTTTCATCCTGCTGATACATACGGTCATTCGGGTATTGATAGCGCGCATCAACGCGTCTATGGGACTGAAACATTCCCACTTCAGCCATGCGGGCATCGTGATACAGCCTGACTTCAAGCTTCAGCCCGCCCAGCCAGTGACTGTCCGCGCCCTGTTGCGCCACCCTGAAAATAGTGGTGTAACGACAGCGCTCTGCCACATCCAACTGCACCCGTGCCCGACCGAGGGTAAATTCCCGGCGGTTACAAGTCTCATAGTCCGGAAAGAGGCGCATAAAACGGGCATAGTTAGCCTCACACACGCTGTGGAGGTCCTTTAGATTCAGCTTATACGTTATTTTTTTGGCAAGCTGCACATCAATTTCCGTTGTTGGGCCCTGGAACTATAGGGCTATCCTGTTTACCTGGGCGTTTTGCGACGAGTACACCTCTACCCTCGACGAACGCCCCGAAATACCATAGACACCCTTTGAGTGTAGCACTTAAGATGGCAGAAACTACGAGCAAATTACATATTCTGCTTTCGGCAAATCACATGCGCTGAAGGCGAGAGACTGTTAGACTGCCAGATGCTCTGCCATTGATTATTTAAAGGAAATCCGCATGAAAAGGTCAGGAGTCGCGCTAATCGCGCTTGCGCTCTCAATAACATCCGCCACAACACAAGCCGAATCGCTGCGTGATATTTACGAGCTCGCCCTGGAAAATGATGCCCAGTTAAAGGCGGAACAGGCACAGTATTTGGCTGCCATGGAATCTGAAAAACTTGGCCTGTCGCGCCTTTTGCCCCAGATTAATGCCAATTATGACTACACCGACACCGACCAGGATACCGAGGCCAATAGTCTCGATTTCGACGGAAACCTGGGTACGATCGACACTTTTACCAACGTCGATGTGGACCGGGAGGGCTACCAGATCTCGCTCAACCAGGCGATATTCGACCTGCCCGCGTGGTTTAGTTTTCAGTCTGGCAAGGAGCTGTCCAAGCAGGCAGAGGCGACTTTCACCGGCAACCAGCAAAACCTGATTGTGCGAGTGGTTGAGGCATACTTGTTGGTATTGCGGGCCCAGGATAATCTGTCCGCCTCCAGCGCCCAGGAACGTGCTTTCGAGCGTCAACTGGAGCAGACACAGCAGCGCTTCGAGGTGGGGCTTATCGCTATCACCGACGTCTATGAAGCCCAGGCTGCCCGCGACCTATCCCAGGTTGAGCGTATCGTCGATGAAAACAATGTCTCCGTCGCCCTGGAGCGACTGTCGGTATTGACCGGTCAGGGCCACAGCAATCTGGATGTGCTGCAGGAAGACTTTGAAATAAAAATGCCGGACCCTTTGGATAGAGCAGCCTGGGTAGACTTTGCCATGGAGAATAACTTTTCCCTGCTGGCCTCACGCTATGCCGAAGAAGCCGCACGGCAAAATGCCAAGGCCAATAAAATGGTCCACGCGCCGACAGTGAGTGGCAGTTATGCCTATTCTGACTACAGCACGGACGGCGACTTGACCCGTAGTCCAACAACCGGATTTGATGTCCCCCCGGATAATGATGTAGAACTTAACACCTGGCAGGTTCGCCTGGATCTTCCCCTGTACAGCGGCGGTGCCATCAGCTCCAACCGTCGCAGGGCAGCACAGGACTTCAACGCCAGTCGGGAAAACCGCATCAACCTGTCCCGCAATGTGGTCACTAATACTCGCTCACTGCACATGACCGTGATCAGCGACGTGTCCCGTGTCGCGGCGCGCAAGCAGAGCATCGTGTCATCCCGCAGTGCGCTGGATGCGACCCAGGCCGGTTATGAAGTGGGTACACGTAACGTTGTGGACGTGCTCAATGCGCAAAACACCCTGTTTTCCGCCGAGCGTGACTACGCCAATACGCGCTACGACTATATTCTGGATATTTTGCGCCTGAAGGAACAGGCGGGCCTGTTAAGCCCGGAGGATGTCAACAATCTCGATGACTACCTGGAAACACCTCCCCCGCCCACCGCAACCACCGCAACTAAATAGCTGGGTTTATTTGTCCATCAAGTAGTGCCAGCAGGCGCTTTTTAGCGCCGCGGTTGTCGGCTACCACCCGCTGTCCCGCCTCGCCCATTTCGCGCCGTCGCTGCGGGTTTGCCAGTAGTTCGGCGAGGCAATCTCCCAGTTCGCCAGGGTCAGCCAATCGGGTCATGGCCCCCGCCGCCGCCAGCAAGTCACTGATGTCAGAAAAGTTGAACATATAGGGGCCGGTGACAACGGGCACTCCCCATGCGGAGGCCTCCAACACATTGTGCCCGCCGTGATTGACCAGACTGCCACCGATCACTGCCACCGTTGCACCGCCCAGGAGCAGCAACAGCTCTCCCATGGTATCGCCCAATAAGATGTCATCGCCAGGGCCGGGCGCTCGCCCGCTGGACCTGCGCTGGATATTCCAGCCCGCCGCAACACAAAGCTCATAGACTGTATCAAATCGTTCCGGATGCCTCGGCACGATCACCAGCAGGCAATTGTCGTGGCTCTGACGAACCTGGGTAAAGGCCTTGAGTATTTGCTCATCCTCACCGGGGTGGGTGCTGGCCGCCACGATAACACCGCGTTTATCCGTCCCCCAGGCGTCCCGTAACTGCGCGGCCTTGGCCCGCAAGTCACCATCTAGCTGCAGGTCAAACTTGATGCTCCCCGTAATATTCAGCGCACTGGGCTCAAGCCCCAGAGCGAGGAAGCGGTCACCATCTGCACGGGCCTGGCAGGCCACTACGTCCAGACAGGCCAGCATACCCCGCGTGAGACGGTCAAACCGGGCGTAGCCGTCGGCCGAGCGCTGGGACAGGCGGGCATTGGCCAGCACAATGCGGCAGCCCGCCGCCTGGGTACAGTGCAACATATTCGGCCACAACTCTGTCTCCATAATAAGCAACAGCCGGGGCCTGGTTTTCCTCAAAAAGCGCTTAACCGCACCGGGCGTATCCCAGGGTGAATACACGTGGAAAACGCGGTCGCCAAAGAGTGCTTTCACTCGTTCAGAACCTGTGGGTGTAGTGGTGGTCACAACCATACGATGATCGGGGTAGCTCTCCAGTAAATTCTCTATCAGTGGCGCTGCAGCCAGGGTTTCCCCCACGGAAACGGCGTGCACCCAGATAGCAGGCCTGGTATCGACACTCGTATCGACCTTAAAGAAACCCAGCCGCTCGGCCATACGCGCCCTGTAGGCCGGGGCAATGCGCGATCGAAGCAACAGGCGCAGCATAATGAGCGGGATCAGGCAGTAAAATAGAGCGCTGTATATCAAGCGCATTTATGGCTCCTGTGAGCGTAAAAGCCCATTTAAACCCATATCGGCTAATCAGGCTATAATCACTTTTCACTCTCTGGCCGGAATTCATAACAGTGCAGGACCTGCAGACAGATATCGCGATCATTGGCGGGGGCATTGCCGGGCTTTGGGCTCTCAACCAACTGCGTAACTGCGGCTATAGTGCGATTCTGTTCGAGCGGGAAAATCTGGGCGGCTACCAGACCATTGCATCCCAGGGCATGATTCACGGTGGCGTAAAATACGCCCTGGGTGGGTCTCTCAGCGGTGGCTCCGAAGCCATTTCAGCCATGCCCGACCTCTGGCGACGCTGTTTGCGAGGTGAGGGGAAAGTAGACCTCAGGGGCACGCGAGTGCTGAGTGAGGATTTCTTCCTCTGGTCTGGCGGCTCCCTGGCATCTCGTTTCACTTCTTTTTTCGCCAGCAAGATGCTGCGCGGTCGTGTTGAAAAGCTTCAGGCAGATCATTTCCCGCCGCCGCTTCGAGACCCTCAGTTTCGGGGGCAGGTATATCGCCTGGTCGACCTGGTTCTGGATGTTCCCTCTCTGGTCAAAACACTGGCTGAGCGCCACCGCGAAGCCATTTTTCGAATTGACTGGCAAGAGGCAAAGCTGCAGCGGGAAAATGGCAGGGCGAGTATTGTACTCCCCGATTGTCGAGTAAACCCTGAGTGTATACTGCTGTGTGCCGGCACGGGCAATGAACAATTGCATGAGCAACTGGGCGCAGCCGGGCCCGCCATGCAGCGCAGGCCTCTACAACAGGTTATCGTCAAGCACCAGTATCCCGAGGCGCTATACGCACACTGCATGGGCAGCAACCCCTCTCCCCGATTGACTATTTCGAGCCACCACACAAGCTCCGGGCAGCCCGTATGGTATCTGGGCGGCGACCTTGCCACCGAGGGCGTCAATGATGAGCCGGCAATTCTGATTGCAAAAGCCAAAAGAGAGCTGGAT
>QNFR01000108.1 GCA_003646405.1 Gammaproteobacteria bacterium | reverse complement strand
CTTGGGGGTCCATCCGTTAGGCCCGTAATAGAAGGTGTCACGATTCCGGGAGCGTGCAACAGCCAGTATACGAGCCGTGCCATGGTACTTCCATGTGTGCTCGAGGACGCGCCCTGCAAAGCAGTAGAAATCCTCAATTGTATGGTCAGTACCCAACAGACTGTCATACTTCACCTCTACCGAAATCCGCCTGACCCTTCTAAGGCTTGGTAAGTAAGCCCACGAATCATCCGCCTTATGCGGGTTGGAATGCCTGAGGACCAAAAATGCCGTACCGGCGATATCGAAGGGTTCATTAAAGGCAGTTAACTCCCGGAACTCGGTGCCCTTGGACCATTTTCCCTGCACCTCGTAGTTCTCATCGGCTAGATCAGAGCGAAAGCTGAAATATACACGATGGTATGGGCCCGCCAACAGCCTCTCAAATTTGCCTCCGCCCTGATATTGGGGAGCATATTTGGTGTCCATGACTTCGTGGTCGTCATGGTTACCGCCTTCTCTCACCCAGACCCAATGAACCTGATCAATCCTCAGCCCTTCGTGTTGCCACCGGTAATTAAAGTTCCAGGCCATTTTGGTCCCAGAATCAACATCACCCGCCACAAATGTTGACGGATCAAATGGCACTCCCGCGGTATAGTTTTCTATCGCACCATCGGCGGCCAGACCGACTTCTGCCTGGAACTTCGCAGTCGCATCTTTGTAAACAGCGGGAGGGCTGATATCGCCCGCATCCTTAATGACCACTTCCATTCCCTCGAAGATCATCTCATCCTGATAGCCAGGCGGGACGAAGGCGCGAATTTTATCGGCCGTATCAAAGGTGATCACTTCCCCATCGGCGAATTCCGCGGTGGCGGTCTGGTTTGCTTTCAGCCACACGAGGAAATCCTCGGTGTTCATCGCGCTTACGCCCGACGATGTCACTCCCAGCGCGGCCGCCAAGGCGCCGACTCTGACAGTTTTGTTTAATATATTCATTGCATCATGCTCCACAATTTATCTGTTAATCTCGAATTAAAACTGGTACTGGACTTGTACGAAGACTTCATCGTTATCCTTTACAGAACCGATACCCTCTCTGGCATATCCGAATATCGCTTGCTGCGCATAATTCCCGTCGAGTGTAAAGGAAGCAAACGGACCGACATCGAACAGGCCCGGGTCTTCATCTCTGGAGATAATATGAGCTCCGGTCTTGACGGACCAGTGATTATCGATAAACCAGGTGACGTTGGCGCCAAAAACCCAGGCTTTGCTTTCCTCTTCGTACACGGCGAAGCCGGACGGTTTAACCGTGTCTCTGGCGTAGTATGTTTCCCAATAGAAAGTGTAAATTCTATTGTGGTCATTCAGGATATAGCCGTCAGTATTCGAACCCTCATGATCCAGATACCAGGTATCGAAGAACTGGAACGACAGGAAGAAAGTCCTGTCCTTATTCAGCAACCGAATAAAGGTTGGTCGATCCAGACCGAGCGAATACCGGAGCACATCACCTTCATCTATCCAATCAGCTTTCATCGTATTGTTTATCAGCTCATCGAAGGTGTAGGAACTTTCGACCCGAAAGACAATACCGGTCCAATCGTCAAAATAGTCCATTGACAATCCGGTGGTATGAACCTGCGAATAACGAATACTGGTAAGACCACCAAAAACCTGCAGATCATCGTAAAACAGACGGGCGTTATCGTGCTGCAGGGCGTCTAATGCCGGTGCATACCCCGCGTCTGCCGCGGCCTGAATGGCCTCTTGCGGGTTCATCACCGCAACCGGAACCTCGATATTGGAACCTTCAGGCAAGCCAACTAACGCGCCGTCCGTCAGACCAATGATTAGAGCATCGTTAGCAGTGACACCGGGAACAGTAGCCGCATTAACATTAATCGTATCAAACTTGAATACGGGCAAATCCGACCAACCGTAGTAGTGAGACAGCGCAAACCTTAAATCAAACAGGCGAAACTCAAACCGGCCGCCGACTTCCGTGTTGTCCAGCTCCTTACTGGGGATATGTGTCCTGGCTAAGCCGACAGGAATACCAAAGCCTGAAGGCAAACGCCCGTCGCCCTCCTGACACACGGTGGAATCATCCGCTCCGTGTGAAGCGGCGGTTGCCGCGGAGACGCAAGGCTCCGGTGAAAAGTAGGTGTTAAAAGAAGCAAACGTCCCTATCTCCTTGCCGAAAGGGTGGGCCCACGCAGCGGAGGGGTTACCCAGCCCGGCAGCCCTGAACTCGTCAAAGTTCCACACCAGCTGGAGTGCAGTATCATTTAACGGCCCGATGGACCCCCCCTTCCACTGCAGGCTTGCCGCCCACTGCGGTATACGGATGTCTTCGAACTGGTCAAAGAAAAAGTGCTGTCCGAAATCGATGGGATTGATGATGTCCTGCAGACGGAAAAAGTCAGTCTTGCCCCAAACGATCTGTTGCTTGCCCAAGCGAAGCCACCAATCACCGATAACCGCGTCGGTATAGAGCTCGCGGAAGGGATACAGTGCGCCCGACGCATCGGTATTAGCCATCGCGATTTCCGAGTGGCTGATATCAACGTCCTGACAGTCTCTACAGTTTTGATTTCTGGTGGATGTCGGTGCAAGCAACGGGAACGGCGAACCATGAGCGATTACCTCAAACTCCTGCAACGTGCTTGCGTCCCACGAGCCCTGCATCACGTTCTTGGCCAG
Source organism: Gammaproteobacteria bacterium (assembly GCA_003646405.1). Lineage (GTDB taxonomy): Bacteria > Pseudomonadota > Gammaproteobacteria > Pseudomonadales > Halieaceae > JBALVO01. The sequence continues at coordinate 4,722 of QNFR01000108.1, read as the reverse complement.
GCCGCCAGTACTTAGCAGCCCCGCTTCCGTAGCGCCAAACGCCACATCAAAACCGGCATAACCTATCGGGTCATTGCCATAGTTGAAATCAATACCCAGATAAGAGGGCTTTGTCGCGTCTTTACCGACGCGTTTGTTGGTGAGATAGTCGTTCATGTGCGCCATATCGTATTCTGGCCTGATCACAGTCACGAAGCTCAACTCATCGAATATACCCTTGTCCTCAAAATTCCAGGAGGTTTCAAGTTGAAAGCGGTTGATCGACTGCGTCATATACTGATCGTGTTCGATACGCCATCGCGTTTCGTTCCTCAGATATCCCGTCGTTACAAGTTCGCCATCGCCTAGCTCCATCGTCATGCGTGCCTGCGTATCAAACGCAAGGACACCCAAGAACGCAGCCGCCACTGTTAGTTTAACCGAGCACTTTCTTAGTCTCATTGTAAGCCTCCTTCGGCCTTTATTATCTAAACTTAATCCTATTATTTAAACTAAACCCTATTTCTTTTTATACCCTAAACTTTCTGTCGAACCCCGTCAATCGGCTTCAACTCAGGCAGTGACAACGATGATTTTTTGCGCCCGAACTTTCCGCTACACCGCGGGTTCGCGCAATAATGCTATCGCGCCTCTGTCTCTATGCCCTGCACCTCTACCTCCGTATCGTCTGCATGCTTCCTCATCACGAACTTGGGTTTTATTATGCGTACCAGCAAAGGTAATATGGTTATCGCCCCAATCATGTTACTGATCATTAACAGCGACAACAGCATCGCCATTTCACTATTGAAGCGAAGTGCGGAACCCGGAATCCAGTAGATGATGCCGCCAACCACTGTAATGGCCGTGAGGAATACTGCAGCCCCCGTCGTTTGCAATGTCGTCATCAGTGCTTCGTTAAGTGGCTTGTGGTGAACTTCTTCACGGATTCGGTCGAGCACATAAATGGCGTAATCTACTCCGATGCCGATACCCACTGCTGTTACTGGCAAAGTATTTACATTCAGCCCCATACCGCGGAAACCCATGTAGGCGCGGTTTACCAGAACAGCCAGGGCCAACACCACAAATACGAGGGCCGCCGCGGTAACGGACCGATAGGTCAGCATCACAGAAACTGTAACCACCAGCATTATTAGAAGCGTCTGTATCAGCTCAGAGTGTTCTACTTCCTGGTTCGCCGCCGCCGTTGTTCCGATAATGCCGCCCGCGAAGCGATACTCAACCCCTTCCAGAGGATGAGCATCCAGGTACTCCTTGGCTTCTCTAATAGCGGCGTCGACTGTGGGGCCGGTAGCGTCCTTGAAAAAAGTCACCACGTTAGCGGTGCGCCCTTCCAGGTCCATGTATTCCAGAATGACCCCCGGGATGGCTGCTCCGGCCTCATACATAAACAGCGTGTTCCCGATATTCCTGGCCGTCGCCGGAATCATTGACCAACGCGGATCATCGTAGTGATATAGACGATTAATGGAACGCACCAAACTGGGAATGTCGCGAGACCCCCCATAGTTGATGACTTCGGACATATGTAGCGCAAAGCCCTCCATTACCTTGACGACCGCCGGCTCTTTCATCCGATGGGGCTTATCGCCTTCAAAATAGATACTGAACTGGTTGGCACCTGCAAACTTACCGTTGATATTGGCCGCCGCGAGGTTGTAATCGGAATCTGCAAACAGGATTGGCGAGCCCGGCGTGTTTTCACCGACAACTGCATCCTTGGCAAAATATAAAGCGCCCAACGCGATCATCAAGGCAAATCCCAACACCGGCACCGAGGAAACAGGGGAGACTATAAACTTGCCCAGGGCGCCTGTTATCTTGGCCGCGATATGAGTCTTACCACCTTCTGGTGGCTTCGGCATAGGCAGCACACTGATAAGCAACGGCACCACGACCATAACGGTGACCATGTTACTTAATGACCAGAACGCACAGAAAATCCCCAGCTTCGCTATAATCGGAATAGAAGATACAGCCAGGACCAGTAAACCCGCCGCATCTGTAAAAATCGCTATTGCTGCCGGCACCAGCAGTTCACCCATGGAAATCCGAGCGGCATAATGCTTGTCGTTACCCCCTTTCACTTCATCCTGATAGCGCTCCATTAGTTGCACACAATGGCTCGCGGTTCGCGCGGATATCAGGATAGGGACCACCAGAATCAAGGGATCAAGGTTAAAACCCAGCCACCCGACCAGCCCCAGCCCCCATACTGCGGACATGCCCGTAGCAATCAACGGAATGACGACACCAACCCAGGACCGAAAATGAAGAAACAGAATGACTACTATAATACCGAGCGTTATCGAGAATATTTTTTTCAACTCACTTGAGTGATAATAGATCCACCCCTTGAGCATGGGCTCACCTGCAATAGAGAGCACTGCCGTGCCATCGGCCTCAACTTCGGTTTTTAGCTCCTGCAATCGGCTGAAAATTTGGTTGTAATCGAGGCGCTCTTCGTCGAAACCCGCCAGAATCAAGGCCGCTTTGCCATCTGTCGACACATAGGTTCCGAACACGACGTCGTTGTTAAAGACCTCTTCTCGCAGTCGCTTCAATTCTTCCGGTGTCTCAGGGATAACATCTGGCAACACCGGTTCTGACTTTATGAGACCTGTCGAGGTCGTCCGCACTCGACGAATCTTGGGATGAGCAATACTTGCTACCTGGTAGTGGTTAACACCGGGAATAAGGTCAATTTCTTCCGTAAGCAGCTTGACTTTTCCAAGGGCCTCGTGTGTAAAGATGTCGCCCTCAACCGCCTCCAGTGACATGGTCACCACATTGGCGCCGCCGAAAGTCTCCTTCATTCGGTTGTAGTTTATTATGTACTGATGTTTGGCTGGAAGCAGATCGGCAAAGCGCGAATAGACTTCTATCTTGGGAAGGCCCCATGCCAAAAGCAGCGTGGGCAGCAATACGCAAATTGTGGTAATCCGTTTATGGTTAAGCAGCATGTTGGCCAGACGAAAGGCCTTATTATGGTACTTAATAACTTCAGAATTCGTGGTCAAGCAGGTACCCTTTTTATTAGTTAACAGCGATGAGCCCTGTGACGGCATACATCGGATTTAAAGCCTCAAGCCGTACCGAAGATCCACCGAGACAGAGCAACTATATAGGAATAGCAATTAGTATACCAGCGTTAGGATCAAAGCATTGAAATACATGAATCACCATATTTATCAAGGTGTTACAAGCAGTCTGTACATGCCTGGCTAGTTTTTTAAAAATAATACCAAAACAAAATATATGGGCTGTACGATAATAGAACACCCTCGGCTGCACACTGTTTTTTTGTAGAACACCGCGGGCATTCTCTGCCTGGCTCCTACGAAGCGGGAGAGGTCAGCGTACCGCGTCCACCAACAGCTCAGCGATATCCAGAGTTCGAACACCATCCTGTGCGGCCGGGTCTTCAAGCATTGACAGGCAGAAGTTGCACCCGGTTACCAGAAGCTGCGCCTCACTCTCTGCCGCTTGTGCGGCGCGCCGATCCGCCATTTTCGCACCCGGCTCATCCTCCCGCCAGATACGGCCACCGCCAGCGCCACAGCACCGGCTTTGTTCACGAGATTCAGCAAGCTCGACCCGTTCCAGCCCTGGTATGTTGTCAATCAGCTCCCTGGGCGCGTCAAAGCGCCCATTGTGGCGACCCAGATAGCAAGGATCATGAAATGCCACCTGCGAGGGCAATGCCTGGATACTTCCCAGGCGCCCTTCTCGCACAAGTTCGTTAAGGAGCTCGCTATGGTGGATAACTTCAAAATCTGCGCCAAAGGCGCCGTATTCCTTTGCAAAGGCGTTGAAGCAGTGGGCACAGTGAACCAAGACCCGTTTACACCTTGCCTGTTCCAGCACCGCGAGGGTTCCCAAAGCCTGCTTCTGAAACAAGCCCTCATCTCCCATGCGCCTTGCGGCATCACCTGTACAGCACTCATTCGCCCCGGGTGTAGTCCATCGGATTCCTGCTCGATTAAGCAGGCTGGCGACCGCGCTGGATATCTTTTGCGCACGCGGATCGTGCCGACCGGCGCAGCCTACCCAATACACCAGCTCAGGTGGCTCGGACGCCGGATCGGGCGGCCATACTACGGAGGGTTGAATTTCAGATGGCGGAGTTTTTTCGCTGTTCCACATCGAGGAAGAAGCGGCCAACTGCCGCAGTGATGTAGATTGGCCTGCCTCAAAACGTCCTTCGTAAGCCAGGGCGCGTCGCGACTCCACAACAACAGAGAGCGGATCCAGACCAACGGGACAGGCCTCTTCACAACGGCCGCAGGTTGTGCAAGCGCCCACCTGGTTCGCCTCTGCGATTGCAACGATCTTGTTTGAGTCACTCAGAGTGTTGGTTTTCTGTAGGTCTTTCATCAAAGATGCGGGAGAAAACTCATCGCCCGTCCCGTTAGCAGGGCAATCATCCTCGCACCGATTACAACGCGTACAAGCGTCAAAAGCCACCAACATGTTGCCGGGAAATTCTTCACGTTTGCGGGGCCCTAGCGGAATATCGGCAGCGGCAATTTCATCCTCGCTCTGGTTGGACAAATTAAATGGAACAGACAGGCTCAAACGAGTATCCGGGCGCAACAACAACCAAACCGGCACGGCGACAATGTGCAGCAATCGGCTGAAGGGAATAATGGCAAAGAGGCACATGACCAACAGGTAATGGACGAACTCGTTTTGTGGGGCTGGATTGATCTGCGCGAT
>QNFR01000107.1 GCA_003646405.1 Gammaproteobacteria bacterium | reverse complement strand
AGTGCCGACCCCCACTTAACCGAGTACCAACCCCCACTAAATGACCAGCAAACTCGAACCCGCCCTGTTTGCCGCCTACATGGCCATCCTGGTCTGGGCTCCCCTGCCGTTTGCCTCCAACCGTATCTGGGGCGGGGCGCTGCTCGCCCTGTTGGTGTTCAGCACACTCAGTGGCTGGTTGTTATTGTTCATGTCTGGCCGGGCGCGAATAAACGCGAAGGTGTGGCGCCGTGCCCGAGCGCCCCTGGCTCTGCTGGTACTGGTTCAGCTGTGGGTTTTTCTACAGCTCATTCCCATCCCGCGGTCCATCGTCGAGGCGCTCTCGCCGCAGGCCTACGCCTGGCATATCAAAGAGGGCTGGCTCAGCCTCTCGCTGGACAGGGAGTACGGCAAATACTATTTACTGCGCGGTTGTGCCTTCACCACCGGTTTCTTTCTCACCATCGCTCTGGTCAACACGCACGATCGGGTAAAAACGCTGCTGCAAGTGCTGGTATTCAGCGGCACCTTCCAGGCTGCCTACGGCGCGTTTATGGTGCTCAGCGGCCTGGAACTGGGCTTTTTTGTGGAGAAATATGTCGGGCAGGGGGTGGCCACCGGTACCTTTGTGAACCGCAACCACCTGGCGGGCTATCTGGTGATGTGTCTTTCTGCCGGCATTGGCCTGTTGCTTTCCCAACTGGCTACAGAAAGCTCCCCCAACTGGAAGGAGCGCATCCGCCGCTGGCTCAGGTTGCTGCTCAGCTCCAAGATTCGCCTGCGCATTTATCTGGCGGTGATGGTCATCGCCCTGGTGCTCACCCGGGCGCGCATGGGCAATATCGCGTTCTTTACCGCCCTGGGCCTGGCCGGCGCCATCGCGCTCTACACCGGCAGGCGCTTCTCAGCCCGGGTGGTCGCCTTCCTGGCCAGCCTGTTTCTGGTGGATATGGTCATACTGGGCAAGTGGTTCGGCTTCGACAAGTTGCTGCAGCGGCTGGAACAAACCAATCCCGGTAGCGAGGCGCGGGTGTGGTCCAATGAGTACACCCTCGATTACATCAGGCAATTCCCCCTCACCGGCTCCGGCGGCGGTTCCTTCTACGGCATTTTCCCCAACTTCCAGGCCCCCAACCTGCAGGGCTTTCACGTACACGCCCACAACGATTACCTGGAGTTCGCCGCGGAGCTGGGCCTTCCCGCCACCGCCGCGCTAATTGCGTTCGTGGCCCTGGCGCTGCACAGTGCCTATGAGGTACAGAGGCGGCGCCATACGCCCCTGTACAAAGGCGCGGCCTTCGCAGTGACCATGAGCATTGTATGGGCGGCTCTCCACTCCACCACCGATTTCAACCTGCAAATACCCGCCAATGCCCTCACCTTCGTGACCATTCTGGCCCTGGCCTTTATCTCCCGCGACCTCCCCCGACCCCGCACCCCGAACCCCCCGGCAGGTGGAGTTAACCACTAGAAAAGTATGCTTTTCGGCATTTTTGCCCTCTACATCATATTCTAATAAGGGTGGCCATCACTTATAATCACGGGTTATTACATCCGTTACTTTCATTTGATAAAAATGTACAGGGGAGTATCTATGCGCAGGCTCGACACAAAAGCGTTGTCTACCGTCATTCTGGCGAGTGTCGCTTCTCTGGTCGTTCACACCACACTGGCCCTGGAACCCGCCGATTACAAGGTCGGCCCGGTGTTCCTCACGCCTACCCTGGACACCAAACTGAGCTATGTGGACAACCTGCTGCGCAGTGATAATGACGAAAAAAATACCGGCATAAGCACCCTCAAGCCCCGGGTGCAGGCCTGGCTGCAAAATGGCCTGAATACCTACTCCTTCACCTACGAACTGGCGAATTACATCTACTTCGACAGCAGTGACGACGATTTCACCGACAACACGTTCAACCTGGACATACACCATGAATTCAACGCCAAAAACATGGTAAACGTGTTTGGCGAGTACTATATCGGCCACGAAGAGCGTGGTACCGGCCTGTCGGAGGGGGTGGCGCAACTGATCGATGAACCGGTGGAACTGGATCGCACCGTATTCGGTGGTAACTACACCTATGGCGGCAAGGCGTCCAAAGGGCGTATCAAGCTGGGCGCCAAGGCCACCGAACACGAATACCAGAACTTCAACAGATTCACCAAGTATCGCAGCCGCGACCACTACGACTACGACGGCACGTTCTTCTGGAAAGTCGCCCCCAAAACCGATGCCCTGGTGGAAGTGCGCTACACAGACACCGAGTACGACAAAACCAACCCGGCAGTATTCGGCGGCTCCTACGACAGCGAAGAGTACAACTACCTGGTGGGCGTGGCCTGGGAAGCCACCGCCAAGACCTCCGGCAGCATCAAGGTGGGGGCGTACGACCGTACCTACGACTCCAACGCCCGCAGCGACGACGACGGTTTCTCCTGGGAAGTGGACGTCACCTACGAGCCCAGAACCTACGCCCGGTTCAACCTGGAATCCCGCCGTTATTCAGAGGAAACCAACGGCCTGGGTGACGCCATCGATGCCAATGAAACCACCCTGTCCTGGGACCACGACTGGAACAGCCGCTCCAGCACCAACATGAGCTTTATCTACGGCAACGAGGACTACTCCAGCTCCAACCGCGAGGATGACCTCTACAGAGTGAAAGCCACCTACAACTACGCCTTCCGCCGCTGGGTGGATTTCGGTGTCGGTTACCGCTATGAAGACCGCGACTCAGACCTGAACTTTTACGACTACAACCGCAATGAGGTCTTCCTGGAAGCCAAGCTGAGCATGTAGCCGCGCACCGGTAACAAGTAACCACAAACCAGTAACCACGAGCTTAACCAGATGAGCATAAGCTCCATCAGACTGATGGCTGCACCAATATTAGTGCTGGCACTGGTGGCGGCCTACACGGGCTTTACCACCTTCGCGCAAGACCTGGCCTTCACCAATGCCCAAACCGAACTCAGCTTCTGGGGCCGCGACAATTACCAACCGGAACCGAAAACCATTAAGCACACCGGCCAGGCCATTCAGGCTCTGCTGCAAAGCGCCCCCAGGCACCCGGAATATCGGGGCCTGCAGGCCAGCTACGCTGCCTGGCTGTCCTACTGGTCAGAGAATATGGACGAGCGCGCCGGCTTCAACAGCCAGGCCGTTCAAAGCCAGTATATTGCGTTGCAATCGCGCCCTGCCCACCGACACAGCTGGACAAAAATGGTAGAGTACGCCGATCACGCAAGCACCGGCGAGGCCATACGCCAGCAAGCGCAGGCCAGGCTGGCGGCACTGCAGCCGAACGAAATTTGAGGTATCCATATTGAGGTATTGTGGCGGATGTTAAGGCTTTTCATCGTGGCTCTGTCACTCCTGGCGGGCATCATCCATTTACCGGTGCAGGCCCAGGACCCGGAAGCCGGCTACACCCTGAACTCCGGTGATTCCATCCGCATCCACGTGTACGGCGAGCCGGACCTCACTTTCGAGCGCCTGTTAATCGGCCACAATGGCCGCATCTCCTACCCCTTTCTGGGAGAGCTCAAGGTGACCGGCAAAAGCGCCGCCACGCTGCAGCAAATACTGATTAACGGGCTGCAGCCCGATTACCTGATAGACCCGCGCATCTCCGTGAGCATCGTGAAATACCGCCCCTTCTTCGTCAACGGCGAGGTCAAGAGCCCCGGCGGGGTGGCCTTCCAGCCCGGCCTGACCTTGCGCAAAGCCATCTCCCTGGCCGGCGGTTTTACCGAGCGCGCCAATAAAAAACAGGTGCTGGTGATCGCCGACAGCGACCCGCAGCACAAAGAACAAAAAGTGGGGCTGGACTACCGCGTACAGCCCGGCGACATTTTCACCGTGCAAGATACTTTTTTCTAACCCTGACGGACGCTCTCTTTTAGATGAACCCACTGGCCCAGCAATCCCCCCAGCAAGCCACCCAGATGGACGACGACTTCATTGACCTCGGCCGCTTGTTCCGCGCCGTCATGCGCTACAAATGGGCGATCCTCAGCCTGGCCTTCGCCATCACCCTGGCCACCGGCCTCATCGTGTCCTCCATGGAACCCGTGTACCAGGCCTCTGCCTCCATCGTACTGGAAAGTGAGCAGGCCAACGTGGTGAACGTGGAAGAGGTGTACTCCCTGGGCACCGGAAACTACAACTACACCCAGACCCAGTTCGAGATTCTCAAAAGCCGTAGCCTGGCGGAACGCGTAGTGCGCAAACTGCAGTTACACAAACACCCCACTTTTCTCCCCAAAGAAAAAGACGAAGAAGAGCACTGGTACAGCATTGACCTGAAGAGCTTGCTGCCGGCCAGTAAAAAAGAACCTCCGGTGCAGCTGACCGAGGAAGAAAAAGACGAGCAGGCCATACAGGCCATTACCGGCGCGGTGGCCGGCGGGCTCAAAGTCTCCCCGGTGCAGTACAGCTTTATTGTTTATCTCAGTTATGAATCCACCAATCGGCAGCTGGCCGCCGAGATAGTGAACGCCGTCGCCGAGGAATTCATCAACAGCAACCTGGAAAACCGCCTCTCCGGCACCCTGCAAGCCACCGACTGGCTCAGCGAGCGCCTGGGTGACCTGAAGCTGACCCTGCGTGAATCCGAACTGGCCCTGCAGGACTTCAGGGAGCAGGAAGGGCTGGTTAGTGTCGAGGGGGTCACCGGCCTGGGCGGCAACGAGTTGAAGATACTCTCCCAGCGGCTCGAAGATGCGCACAAGACGCGCATAGAAGCGCAAAATATCAAAGAAGATGTGCAGGGCATGACCAACGCCTCCACCGAACAGTTGATGACCGTGCCCGCCGTGTTGCAGCACCAGGGCATTCGCGACATCAAGCGCGAGCAGTCCATGGCGGAGCGCAAGGTGGCGGAACTGGGCAAACGTTACGGCCTCAAACACCCGAAAATGATCTCAGTGCAATCGGAACTCGCCACGGCCAATGAAGAGCTGGCTTCAGAAGTACGCAAAGTGGTCTCCGGCATTAGCCGCGAATATGACATCGCCCTGCGCAATGAGCAGCAGCTGCAGGCCACCTGGGAGGCCAGCAAAACCGAGGTGCAGGACTTCAACCGCAAGGAGTTTCAGTTGCTGGAGCTGCAGCGCGATGTACAAACCAACCGCGAACTGCACGACATTTTCTTCACCCGTATCAAGAACGTGAGTGAAACCGGGGGTTTTGAGAAGCCCCACGCCCGCATCCTGGACCGTGCCATGGTACCCGCCGCCCCGTTCAAGCCGAACAAGAAGCTCAGCGTTACCCTGGCCTTTATTCTGGGTATGATGCTGGGCTGCGGCGTCGCCATACTGTTGGATATCCTGGATAACACCATTAAAACGCCGGACGATGTGCAGGACAAACTGCACTCATCCCTGCTGGGCGCCCTGCCAAAAATCAAGCTGGACAAAAATGGCGAATTTGAGCAATTCTGGCAGAACCCCCAGAGCCACTACGCCGAGGCCATCCGCACCGTCCGTACCGGCGTGGTCCTCAGCGGCCTGGACAACCCCGCCAAAATCATCGTGGTAACCTCCACCGTGCCCGGCGAGGGCAAATCCACCATCGCACTCAACCTCGGCGCGGCCCTGGCGCAGATGGAGAACACCCTGGTAATAGGGGGCGACCTGCGTCGCCCCAGCCTGGCTAAGAGATGCGGCCTGACCCCCAACCACCCGGGCCTCACCCACTTCGTATCCGGCACCGCGAAGCTGGAGGACTGCATAGAGCAGCTGGAAGCGCTGAATATGCATGTAATGCCCGCCGGCATTATTCCCCCCAATCCGCTGGAAATGATCAGCAGTAAAAAGTTCGTGCAGGCACTGAAGTTCCTCAGGGAACGCTTTGACCGCATAGTGATCGACTCCGCCCCGGTGCAGGCCGTAAGCGATGCCCTGATCCTGGCATCTAATGCTGACTCCGTCATCTACGTGGTAAAAGCCGATTCCACCAGTGCCACCCAGGCCCAGAAAGGCATCGCCAGCATAGTAGGCTCCAACGAACCCTTGACCGGTATAGTGCTAAACCAGTTCGACGCTAAAAAATCCGGCAGTTACTACGGCAGCAAATACTACCAATACGGCGATTATTACCAATCCAATGACACCCCAACCTAAAACCCAAACACCCTCGCCCAAACCCGTAGGGTGCGCAATGCGCACCATCACCCCAAAAATGCGCACCATCCCTCCCAATGATTGACCTCCACTGCCACCTGCTCCCAGGAATAGACGACGGCCCAGACACCCTGAAAGAATCCCTGGCGCTATGCCGCATAGCCGTCAATGACGGCATCACTCACGCCGTCGTAACCCCCCACATCCACCCCGGCCGCTGGGAAAACACCCGGCAAAGCATCGAACAACAACGCAACAACCTACAACAAGCGCTAAACCAGCAAGGCACCCCCCTGCAACTGGGCTTCGCGGCAGAAGTACGCCTCACCGACCAGATCCTGCAACAAGTAGAAAACAACGAAATCCCCTTCTACGGCAAAGTAGACGGCTACCAAATCATGCTGCTGGAATTCCCCCACAGCCACATCATCCCCGGCAGCGACAAGCTGGTGGCGTGGTTGATGAAGCACAACATCCGCCCCCTGATCGCCCACCCGGAACGCAACAAGCAGATTATGAAAGACCCCACCCAACTGCGGCCCTTTATCGAAGTCGGCTGCTGGCTACAGCTAACTGCCGGCTCGGTAACCGCTAACTTTGGCGAGCGGGCACAACAAATCGCCCACCAGCTGCTAAAAGACGACGTGGTAGCCGTACTGGCCAGCGACGGCCACAACGCCAAAGCCAGGCAGCCCGGACTAAAACAGGCCTTTGACGCCATAACCGAACAGTACGGCGCAGAGCGAGCCCGGCGCCTGACACTGCACACCCCGGCCGTGATTGCCGCCGGCCAGTTCACCGAACAGGCAATAACCGTATGAAACACTGGTATGCCGTGCACAGTAAACCGCGCCAGGAGGTCACCGCCGAACTGAACCTGCGGCGGCAGGGTTTCACCACCTACCTGCCCAGGGTAAGGGTGCGCAAGCTCAGGCGAGGCGAATGGGTGAAAGCGGTAGAGCCGCTGTTTCCACGGTATTTATTTATCCAACTGGACCTCGCTGTGGACAACACCGCGCCGGTGCGCTCCACGCGAGGCGCGGTAGGCCTGGTACGCATAGGCAACGACCTGCGACCCGTACCCGAGGATGTGATTACCTACCTGAAGCAGGCCCAGGACGGCGCAGGCGATTTGCGACTGCTCGACGACTGGCCGCACCAGGCGGGTGACCGGATGGAAATACTGCAAGGCCCTTTCGCCGGTCTCACCGGCGTTTACCAGATGCAATTGGCCGAAAGCCGCGCACTACTGCTTATCGAACTGCTCGGCCGCCACAACGAAGTCCGGGTAGACCTGCACGCCATCGCCGCCACAGCCTGACACCTCCATAGCGCAGGCCGGTGCATTATTGCCTCTGTGCATTGAGCGAAACCGTAGGGCGTATTT
>QNFR01000106.1 GCA_003646405.1 Gammaproteobacteria bacterium | reverse complement strand
GGGGGTATTGAGGAGGTATTGAGGAGTTATTATCTTAAAAAGCGCCGACAACTTCGGGGCTCTTGTCGGATACTGAGCGCAGGGCGTCCAATACCGTGTTTTTGGTCAGTATTTGCGGCAGTATCAGGGGCTCCCGGCTGGAATCTGCGGGGTACATCAGATACAGCGGGATACCCGTGCGCCCATGCCGTTCCAGCAGGGCGGCGATAGCGGGGTTGTAACTGGTCCAGTCGGCTATCATGTAGACCACGCCGTGGGCGGCAAACGCCGCAGTCATCTCGTCGGTATTTAGCACCGCAGTTTCATTGGCGATGCAGGTGATGCACCAATCGGCGGTGACGTCCACGAATACGGGGTTTCCCGCGCCGCGCAGTTGCGCCACTTGTTGCTCCGACCAGGCCACCTTGCCCGCGGCGAGTTGCGCGGTATGGCTGCCATTTTCATCCAGCCCGCGCCAGGCTCCCAGGTTGATGGTCGCCAGCATGCAGGCCACTGCCAGACCCCGGCGCCACCCCCCATAACGCCACAGCCACAGGCCCATCGCCAGTACCAGGGCCCCGCTCAGCGCTGCAGTCATAGTATTGACCCCGGTTTGCCTGCCCGCCACCCACAGTAGCCAGATGGCGGTGCCGTAGAGGGGGAAGGCCAGCAGTTGTTTGAGGGTCTCCATCCAGGGGCCGGGCCTGGGCATCAGTTTGCGGGCTGCGCCACTGTAGCTGAACAGCAGTAGGGGCGCGGCCATGCCGGCACCCAGTGCGGCAAAGACCAGCAGGCCGATTTGTGGCGGCCGGGTTATCGCAAAACCCAGCGCTGTACCCATGAAAGGTGCGGTGCAGGGGCTGGCGACGACGACAGCCAGTACGCCGGTGAAGAAACTGCCACTGAGCCCGCCTTGAGCGGCGAGCCCGCTACCGGCATTCATGACATTGCCGCCCAGTTGCACCAGCCCGGACAGAGACAGGCCCATGGCCACAAACAGATAGGCCAGGGCGATGACAAAACCCGGTGATTGCAGCTGGAAGCCCCAGCCGATAGCGCTCCCGGCCTGTTGCAGGGTAATGAGAACGGCGGCCACCAGCACAAAGCTGGCGATCACACCGGCGGTATACATCCAGCTTTGCAGGTGTCGGTCGTGTTCTGTGCTGCGCGCAAAGCTCAGTACCTTCAGTGACAGGATGGGGAAGACGCAGGGCATTAGATTGAGGATGCAGCCACCGACAAAGGCCAGCGCCAACATATAAAGCAGGACCCCGATACCGCCAGTGTCGTCCGTGGGTTGTTGGTTGACAGGTTGTGCGGCGGGCGGCGTAACGCTGCGCACGGTGCCGGCGGCGAAATCCAGCTCGAAGAATTGTTTTTGTGGTGGATAGCACAGGCCGGCGTCAGCGCAGCCCTGGGAGCTGACCGATAGCGTTGCCCGCCGGGGCCGGCCCTGCGTGTACAGGAGGATGTCAGCGCTGTTGTAATAGACCTTTACCGCGCCGAAATATTCGTCATTGCGCGCCAGGGCAGGGGGGAGTTCCACCTCGACTTTTTCTGTCTGACCTGCGCTGTCGTGCAGTGTGAAAGCGAAGCGGTGCTGGTATAAATAGTAGTTGTCTGCTATTTGCCAATACAGGCGCACTTGCTGTGCATCCAGGATTTCCACTTCCAACTGATAGGCGTCCTCAACCGGCAGGAACCGGGGGCCACTGCCAGCCGTGCCGAATGGTGCACGGTTGGGCTCGCCGAAACCCTGGGCGTAAGAATAAGCACTGAGTAGCAGTAGCAAGCTCGCAAGTAATGCGCGCATCAAAATTCCTTATCACTCTTTATAAAACCGGCGCCACCAACGGCGTTGTCCCGAGGCCGAATTGTACCAAGTCTCTGCATATAGATCCCAATACGGCGTCATTAAGGTCCACGGGAGTGGTATAATAGTGAGACGCCCGCAGCGGGTGATAGTTTCCAAATTGGAGTAGTAAACCCGGCAATTGCATGAAATGTGTTTCAAATTTGGCTACAGGCGTGTGATTTAAGAGGTTTGGATGATTATCATTGGCAAGTTTAGGCATCGGGCGGGTAATTTGAGCAAGCCATGGCTTGCAGCAGTGGCCGCGGTATTTTTTTCGCTGTCCGCCGCGGCCGAGCAAAGCGCGGTAGTGGCGCTTACAGATGTGTGGGTCAGAGCCCTGCCCCCTACCCAGACCAACACCGCGGCCTACCTGACGGTTATCAATCGGGGCGATACCGGGGTTACCATTACCGGAGCAAGCGCCGATGACCTGGCGGACAAAGTAGAAATTCACACCACCCGGGAAATAGACGGCTATATGCGTATGGAGCAACTGCGGGACTTGTCTGTGGCAGCGGGGCAAAGTGTGCAATTGGCCCCAGGTGGCACGCATTTAATGTTGCTGGGGTTGGCGCGGATGCCTCTGAGCGGCGAAACTGTGCAGCTGTGCCTGGAACTGGCGACAGGCGAGGAGGTCTGTGCCGTCGCCGAAGTGCGCAAAACGGTGGCCGCGCAGCAGACGCACAATCATCATGAACAACACCAGAGGTAGAGTTGGATTATGAATGCAGTAACAGAAACCCTTGTTCAGTGGCGCGACGATATTGCCGACTACCTGCCGGACAACAAAATTAGTAAATTATTGGTCACGATGGTCGGTCTGTATTTCCTGGCAGCGGTAATCCTGGGCATGTACTGGAGTATCGCGCCGGCGCCCTTTGACGTGCGGGACCGAGCGGCCACCTACGCGGCCCGGGAGGGGGGCACGGTCGTTACCGGCTCGGTTACCATGGGCGCCCTGATGGGGGTGATGGATACCCTGCTGGAGAAGCCCGGCGGTTATCTGCACAATGATGTATTCCCGCCCGGGCTGTGGCTGGATAATATGCCCCATTGGGAATATGGCGCTCTGATCCAGGTGCGCGACCTTGCTCGCGCCATGCGAGAAGTGTTCAGCCGTTCCCAGTCACAGTCCACCGAAGACCCGGACCTGACGATCGCGGAGCCCCGCTTCAATTTCAATTCCAGCAGTTGGATTATGCCCGCAACCGAGTCCGAGTATCGGGAAGGCCTGAAATATTCCCGCAACTATTTTCGCCGCCTGTCGGACCCGGACGCTCCCAACGCCCAGTTTTATGCACGTGCCGATAACTTGCGTTATTGGCTGGCGACAGTGGATAGTCGGCTGGGGAGCCTGTCCCAGCGACTCAGTGCCAGTGTAGGGAAGGCGCGCATCAACACCGATTTGGCGGGAGATACAGTCGCCAGCCAGTCCACTGCCACCCCTGCGGAGCAGGAGGTGCGGACGCCCTGGAGCGAAATAGACGATGTGTTCTACGAGGCGCGCGGTGCCGCCTGGGCCCTGATCCATTTTTTGAAAGCGGCGGAGATCGACTTTGCCGAGGTGCTGCGCAAAAAGAATGCCCAGGTCAGCCTGCAGCAGATTATTCGCGAGTTGGAAGGCACCCAGGAAACGGTGTGGAGCCCGATAATCCTCAATGGCAGCGGTTTCGGTACGGTGGCCAACCACTCACTGGTGATGGCGTCCTATATCAGCCGCGCCAATGCGGCTATCATAGACCTGCGTGATTTACTGTCACAGGGCTGATGAACTCAACCCGGCTGAAAACGCCTCAGGCGGTGCTGTAGCGCAGGCGGGTGCCGGTGTCCAGTGACAGGCGAATTTCTTCGGCACTTAGCTGCGCTGGGAAATAGGTGCCTGAGAGTTTGGCGCCGAGCAGGCTGGCGCCCTCCAGGTTAGTGTCGCGAAAATCGATGCCGCTCAGGTCTGTATTGCGGAAGTAGGAATTACTGAGGTCCAGCCCCTGGGCGTTCATATTGCGCAAATCACGCCCGCGATAGTCCCCGCTTTTCAGTTCACCGGTATCCAACTGGTCGCGTTGTTCGTTGAAGCCCTTGATGTCCTCGTTGCGCAGTAGCTGGTATAAGGGGTCTTGCTTGATGATGGGCTTGTTCATGCGGTTACCTTCCTGGTTATTGCCTGGCTCAATGGTGGATAGCTTAAGCCACGGCGTAGTTCAAAACCAGTGCTCCTGTAATGTAAGGCCGAATAGCATGTAACTTGGGCATCATCCGTGTATAGCCATTCAAATAGGACGGAGTTTGACAGTACAAACCTTTAAGGGGTTTCTCCTCACCCGCAACTGGCGGGATACAAGCCATGGGGTTGAGCTGGAGTTCTGGTTCACAACAGGGCAGGGTCCCCTGTGTGCCGTGGTGCGTGGCGAGCACAGTGTGTTCTTCCTGGTAGAGGATGAACTGGGCCGGGCGCGAGAAATACTGGCAGTCGAGACCACAGTAAAGATAAAACCGGTGAGCCTGCGCAGCTTCTCGATGGCTCCGGTGGTGGGATTATATTTTAACAGCTACCGGCAGGCCCGGCGTGCGGCCGATGAATTGCGCGCCCGTGGGCTGGATCCGCTGGAGGCGGATATCAACCCGGCGGACCGCTTTTTGATGGAACGTTTTGTGGCCGGTTCGGCAGTTCTGCGCGGGGAGCCACGGCGTCGCGGCCGCCACCTTATGCTGGAAAACCCCGTGATCAAGGCCACGCAATACCGTCCCACTCTCAAGGTGGTTTCTTTCGATATCGAGACTGCCATGGAGGGACTGCAGCTCTACTGTATCGCGGTGCATGGCACGTCAATTGACGGCGAGGCACGGCAGGTTTTTATGCTCGGTGAGGGTGCGCAGCAGGCCTTTGTAAGATCCTGCGCCAATCAGGGTGAGGTGTTGCAGGCTTTTCTCGACTGGGTGGCAGACTATGATCCGGATGTGTTGATCGGCTGGAACGTGGTGAATTTTGACACCTGGTATTTGCAGCGCCTTGCAGACCAGCTGGGCCGGCGCCTGCTGTTGGGGCGGGAGCGACGCCCGGGGCACTGGCGCGAGCTGGATGACGACGGCGACCGACGCACCGTGCAATTCCCCGGACGGGTGGTGCTCGATGGTATCGAACTGTTACGCGCCGCGTTCTACCGTTTCGAGAGTTTTTCCCTGGAGAACGTTTCCAGGCAGTTACTGGGTACGGGCAAGCTGTTGCATGGCAGTGACCGCGGCGGCGAAATCACCCGCCAGTTCCTGCAAGACAAAACCAGCCTGGCCCGGTACAACCTGAAAGACTGCGAGCTGGTATCGGAAATATTTGCTACCACCGCTATACTGGATTTCGCGGTAGCACGCAGTGTTATGACCGGTCTCAACATCGACCGCATGGGTGCCTCGGTAGCGTCATTCGACAACCTGTACCTGCCCAGACTCCATCGCCAGGGCTATGTGGCGCCCAACGCCAGTAGTGAACAAATCGCCAGTCCCGGTGGCTTTGTACTCGACTCGATGCCCGGCATCTACGACCATGTACTGGTGCTGGACTTCAAGAGTCTGTACCCCAGCATTATCCGCACTTTTTTTATCGATCCGCTGGGCCTGGCCCTGGGTGTGTGCGGCGAACTGGCACAACCGCAGACAGTGCCGGGATTTCTCGAAGCTCGCTTCGCCCGCAGGGGGCATATTCTTCCCGAACTGATTCAGCAACTGTGGCAGCAGCGCGACGCAGCCAAAGAGTCCCGGGACGAGCCCTTGTCCCAGGCGATCAAAATTATCATGAACAGCTTCTATGGGGTGCTGGGCACCCCCGGTTGCCGGTTTTTCGACGCGCGCCTGGCCAGTTCCATCACCCGCCGGGGTCACGAAATTCTCGGGCGCACTCGGGATTACATCGAAAAAGCCGGGCACCGGGTCATCTACGGGGATACTGATTCTGTCTTCGTATGGATCCACGACGCAAGCAGTGATGCAGAGGCGATAGCGGCAGGTCAGCAGCTGCAACGGGATCTCAACGCCTGGTGGTGCCAGGTGATCCGACAGGAGTTCGATCTGGAGAGCGTGCTGGAAGTGGAGTTTGAAACTCACTACAAGCGCTTCCTTATGCCCACCGTGCGCGGCTCCGACAAGGGCAGCAAAAAACGCTATGCCGGAGTGGTAGCGGGTGCGGATGGCGACAAACTGGTATTCAAGGGTCTGGAGAACGTGCGTACCGACTGGACCCGTCTGGCCCGGGCCTTCCAGGAAGAACTCTACCGCCGGATATTTGCGCAGGAGCCCTTTGAGCATTATGTGAAGGAGCAGGCCGCCAGCGTGCTGGAAGGCCGCTGTGACGCACAGTTGATTTACCGCAAGCGCCTGCGCCGCAAGCTGGACGAATACCAGCGCAATGTGCCGCCCCATGTACAGGCGGCGCGCTTATGTGAGGAGCGCGGCCTGCCGGTGCCCTCACGGGGCAGTTGGGTGGAGTATGTGATTACCACCAGTGGCGCTGAACCGGTGAGCGCAGCGCTGGCGCCACTGGATTACCAACACTACGTGGACCGCCAACTGGAACCCGTGGCGGATGGCATCCTGGGTTTCGTCGGCACGTCCTTTCGGACCCTGGTGGACAAACAGATAGACCTGTTTTAGCGGAGCATATTCACCGTCGCTTTTGCTTCTTCGGGTTTTAGTCGCCGAAAAATTCCGCTCTGAGTGCGGGATAGTCCGCCGCAGGCAGTCGCGGCCCGTAGTTGGCGACGATCCTGCCGGCTGCCAGGCTGGCGAAACGACCGGCGGTGGGGAAGTCTTCGCCGCGGGTGATGGCGTACAGGAATGCCCCGGCGAACATGTCACCGGCACCGTTGCTGTCCACCGCCTGCACCCGGTGCGGCGGGATCTCAGCTAGCTCAGTACCGTCATAGGTGAGCGCTCCGTCGGCGCCGAGGGTGATTACGAAGCTGTTCGCTATCTGCTTCAGCTTTTCGATCGCCACCTCAAGGTCATCGCTCTGCGCCCAACCCATGGCCTCAGCCTCGTTGCAGAAAATCAGATCCAGTCGCTGGCCGATGATTTGCGCCATGGCGTCACGAAAAAATTCCACCATGCCCGGGTCGGAAAAACTCAGGGCGGTTTTTACCCCGGCTGCCTCGGCAATCTCCCGGGCTTTGACGGCGGCGGCGCAGCCGGTGGGTGAGGTTACCAGATAACCCTCTATATACAGGTACTGCGACGCGGCGATGGCCGCGGCGTCCAGCTGCTCGTCGGACAGGGTTTCGCTGATGCCCAGAAAAGTGTTCATGCTGCGCTCTGCATCGGGGGTGATCAGCACCAGGCATTTGCCGGTGGTGCCGGTGCCGCGCCCGCCGGTGAGGCAGTGGTCTACACCGGCGGCCTCGAGGTCGGCAATATAAATGTCGCCGTCCGAGTCATTGGCCACTTTGCAGGACATAAAGGTCGGGCCGCCGAATTGGGCGGAGGCGATCATGGAGTTGCCGGCGCTGCCACCGCTGGCGTGGTTGGCCTTTACCAGGTGGCCTTCGAGATGGCTCAGCAGTTCCCCCTGCCGCTCCTGATCCACCAGCGTCATCAGCCCTTTACCAACATTCATCCGCGCCAGGTCCCGGTCCTGCACCCTGATCTCGGTATCCACCAGCGCGGCGCCGATGCCGTATGCCATGTATTTCTTCATGTTGCTCTCTGCCCTGTTTTGATCCGACGGCTATTATCCCGATTCGCTGTTCGATTAACAGTCTTCAGTGGAGGGTATTTGGTGGTTTCTTGCGATAGATTGTGGAGTTGGGGTTATAGAACCAATCCACACCTCTCTGTCCACG
>QNFR01000105.1 GCA_003646405.1 Gammaproteobacteria bacterium | reverse complement strand
TCACCGTGCGTTCATCGGTAGATTGCCTTATCGCCCAATGTGCCCTGGAGAATGAACTGGTGTTATTACACCAGGATCGGGATTACATCAATATGCAGTCGCATATCCCGGAGCTTGCGCAGAAGCACTTTCTGGGCTGATTGTATTGCAGCAAGGCGAGGGTGGGGCGCCGCTATTCAGCGACGTAAGCCGAGTGGGACATTGCCGCATCGAGCATGACAGTGACGAAACCTCCCTACACGATATTGATGGAATGGCAAAAATCCTTGCTTATATCGAAATCTATAGTGCAGATTTTTTCTGCCCGATTGACCTCTACGATGCGCCCTTCCAGCATTTTTATGAACTTGAGATCTCGGGCATTGAGCTTGTCGATCCTGAATTATCAGGTGGTAGTGTATGCTTTACGCGCAAAAGGGTTCTGGCGAAACGAGGGTAAGGGTGGAGGGGAATAATTCCTGGCATTGTCTGGACGCTGCCGAGGTTGTGGCGCGCCTGGGCAGCAGCACCGAGGGTCTTACCGCTGAGGAGGCCGATCGCCGCCTCCTCGAGCAGGGTCCCAATTTCCTGCCTGGGGGCAAACGGCGCTCCGTGTTGGCCATGCTGTTGGGCCAGTTCCGGGATGTGATGATACTGGTGTTGCTGGCTGCCGCCGGGGTGTCAGCGGTGGTTGGTGAACTGCAGGACACCATCGCCATTCTGGTCATCGTATTACTCAATGCGATCATAGGGACCGTACAGGAATTTCGTGCCGAACGGGCGGTCGCGGCGCTGCGGCAAATGGCGACGCCGGAGTCCCTGGTTATGCGAGATGGCACCGCGCGCATTGTGCCCGCCGCTGCACTGGTTGTTGGGGATGTCGTGCTGTTGGAGGCCGGTAACCAGGTGCCGGCCGATCTGCGGCTACTGGAAAGTGAGGAGTTGCAGGTGGATGAATCCATGCTTACCGGTGAGTCACAGCCGGTTGGCAAGGACGTAGCCAGTCTTGGGGATGATGCTGTGGCACTGGGTGATCGTCGCAACCTGGCGTTCAAGAGCAGCCTGATCACCCGGGGCAGGAGCCTGGGTGTGGTGGTGGCGACCGGTACCAGCACTGAAATCGGACAGATCGCGGCTCTGCTGAGCGATGAATCCGGCACCCGTACCCCACTGCAGGTCCGGCTGGCCCGTTTTGGCCGCTATCTCGCCATGGCGGTGCTGGCCATTTGTGCGGTGGTCTTTGTGGCCGGGCTGTTACAGGGGCAGCCCGGCGTGCTGATGTTCCTGACCACGGTGAGCCTGGCCGTTGCCGCGATTCCCGAGGCACTGCCCGCGGTGGTGACGATTTCGCTGGCACTGGGAGCGCGCAAGCTGATTCTGGAAAAGGCCCTGGTGCGTAACCTGCCGGCTGTTGAGACACTGGGGTCGGTGACGTTCATTTGTACTGACAAAACGGGCACCCTCACTGAAAACCGCATGTCGGTGGAGTGTGTGATCCTCAACGGGCAGCGCCATCCGCAGCTGCCTGTGGCGGCCCGGGAAGTTCAGGATGTCCCCGGACATGACCAACTGGCATCACTGGAAACCGAACTGGCCTTTGTCGGCCTGATCGCGCTGATCGATCCACCCCGCCAGGAGGCGGCCGCAGCGGTCGCCGACTGCCTGGCGGCGGGTATCACACCAGTGATGATCACCGGTGACCACCCAGGTACGGCCAGCGCGATAGCGCGGCGTTTGGGTATCTCGGACAGCCCCGGCGCGCTGCTGACCGGGCCGGAGTTGGCCACATTGTCGGATACTGATTTTGCCACTCGTGTGGCTTCGATCAGGGTTTATGTCCGGGTCAGCCCCGAGCAAAAATTGCGTATCGTCAAGGCCCTGCAGGATGCCGGGGAATTCGTGGCGATGACTGGTGATGGGGTGAACGACGCCCCGGCCCTGAAACGGGCGGGTATTGGTGTATCGATGGGTCTGAGCGGCACTGACGTGGCCCGCGAGGCTGCAGATATGGTGTTGCTGGATGACAACTTCGCTACTATCGTACGGGCGGTCAGAGCCGGCCGGCGCATCTTCGACAATATCCGTAAGTTTATCAAGGACACCATGAGTTCCAATTCCGGGGAGATCTGGACCCTGTTTCTCGCGCCTTTCCTGGGTCTGCCGATTCCGCTGTTGCCCATTCATATCCTGTGGATCAACCTGGTGACGGACGGACGGACGGACGGACGGACGGACGGACGGCCTGCCGGGCCTGGCCTTCGCCGCTGAACCCGCCGAGCCCGGTATCATGGCGCGCCCGCCCAGGCCGCCCCGGGAGAGTATATTCGCCCACGGTATGTGACAGCATATCCTTTGGGTGGGACTGTTTGTGGGAGGGGTGTCCATCGCGGCTCAGGCCTGGGCCATCTCACGCGGCGTCGTTTACTGGCAGACAGTGGTGTTCACTGTGCTCACCGTTTCCCAGCTGTTTCATTCACTGGCGGTGCGCAGTGAGAGCGTGTCTTTATTTCGTATAGGCCTGTTCAGCAACCTGCCCATGCTGGGTGCGGTTGTGGTGACGGTACTGTTGCAACTGGCCGTCATCTACCTCCCTGTTATGAGCGGGATTTTTCATACACAGCCACTGCCGTTGTATGACCTCATGGTGTGTCTGTTGCTGTCCTCCCTGGTGCTGGTGGTCGTCGAGCTGGAAAAGTGGCTGCTGCGGCGCGGGCTGATTTATCGGCAAAGCTAGCGAATACCACTGCGTGCCATACCTTTCGATGTAAAGTACTTCTCGTTCCTGAGGCCTGCCCCCACCTTGAATTCACCCGGGCTGGTCTTGCCATTGAGATTGTAGATGTTCTGCAACAGGTCGTAGCCACCGTAGGCGTCGGAGTAGGCACCGCCGGTGTCATACAGGTTGGCGGGGTAGGCGTACTGTACGCGCCATAGATTGCCCCGGGCATCATAGGTTTCGCCGGTAATGGCGGTCCAGCTGTCCTCATCCATATAGTAGCGACGTTTACTGTACAGGTGGCGCTGGCTCTCCTTCAGGTTGCCTTCAACAATCCATACGCGGTGTTTTTCATAGCGAATAAACTCCGGTTTGAGGAATTTCTTGTCGAGCAGGTCGTCAATTTTTTTCTGGAACAAAAAATCCCAATTGGAGGCGGGAATGATGATTTCCTTTTTGCCCAGCAGTGTCCAGGTGAAGCGCTCCGCTGAGCCGTTGTAGATGAAGGAGTCGTCGTAGGTGGACGTTCCGGCCACAGCGGGGTTGGGTGTATCGAAAGACACCGCCGGCGCCAGGCGCACACGCCGCTGGCCTACCAGGTACTGCCAGGCCTTGCGCCCCTTGCCCGCGGTATAATCCGCGCCGGGTTCGTGCACCAGCAGAATCTCCCCGGCCCGTCGCGCGGGCGCCATGTAGTTGATGCGCAGGTAGGACCACGGTGTATCGCCCACTATCTTGTCGGGTTCCTTGAACATCGGGAAGGTCGAGGAGGAGTTGCCTGTGGTGGACAGAACAGGTCTTCCGTTGGCGCCGACATAGTAAACATCATATTTATAATCGCGCTCTATACCGAAGCGGATCATATGATTCCATAGTACTTCCAGCCCGGACTGGGGTATCGGGAATGGTACACCGGGGTAGTTGCCCTCAATTTTCTGCCCGTCGGCGACCAGTGTGGCTCCAGTGGCGTTTTTGGCATTGTTGGCGTAGAGCCAATTGGGTGCTTTATAGCCCCGTTTAGTGGGGTAAACGTTCATCTTGAAGCCATCGGCGCCGTACTTCTCGAACATCCCCTTGCTGCCCTCGGTCAGAACGTCGCTGTATTTCTGCCAATTGCTGCCATCTATCGTATAGATGGGCTTTTCGTCCGGATAGGGGTTGATGTAGTTACCCGAACCAGCTACAAAATCCGCGGGAATGGGCGTACCTTCGGGGTTCCACGGTGGGATACTGCCATCGGCATTGCCTGCCATTTCCGCGCCCATTGGCGTGAGATCCACGCCCAGTCGCGCGGCGTCTTCCGTGGAAACGCCGCCAAAAGCTGCCCCTGCCGCAAGTGAGGTGAGGCAGAGTGCCGCCAGTGTCTTTTTGATCATGATTGTTATTGCTCCAGTGAACTTAACATATACCCGTGAGAGGGTAGGGCAGACGGATGGAAATATCCACATGTTTTACCGAGTTTTTAACGCCCTCTGGATGAATGACAGTGGCTAAAACCATGTGTGCTCCAGGCAAGTTTAATTGAACGCTATTTTTCTCTGGCTTTATTGCTTTGTATCCATATTGCGGTAGGCCAGGGCCTCGCTTATATGTCGGTTGGCAATCGTGTCCGCTTCTTCCAGGTCGGCTATAGTGCGCGCCACACGCAATGTCCGGTGCAGTGCTCTCCCGGACAGGCACATACGGGTAGCGGCTGATTCCAGGCTTTCCCGCTGGGATTTACCAAGTAAGCAAGTGCTTGCTAACTTACCAGGTGGCAGCAGCGCGTTGGCGCATCCCTGGCGTTGCTCCTGTCGTTGCCGGCTGCGACAGACTCGACGCTGGACGGCCCCCGAGGTCTCGGCATCGCTTTTTGGACTGAGCAAATCCGCCGCGGGCAGGCGGTAGACCGGGACGTGCAAATCAATACGATCCAACAGGGGGCCGGATATCCGCGCCCGGTAGCGCTGAATCTGCTCCGGTGCGCAATGACACGCCCTTTCGGTATCCCCCAGGTAACCGCAGGGACAGGGATTCATGGCGGCCACTAACTGGAAGCGAGCGGGGTAGGTAATTTTGTGGAATGCGCGAGACAGCGTGATTTGGCCGGATTCCATGGGTTCACGCAGGATTTCCAGGCTGTGGCGGTTAAATTCCGGGAGTTCATCCAGGAATAATACGCCGCCGTGAGCCAGGGATATCTCACCGGGGCGGGGTTTGCCGCCACCCCCGGCCAGGGCCGCGGCGCTGGCGGTGTGATGAGGGCTGCGAAAGGGACGTCTGAAATAGCCATCAATGTCGGTTTGCGTGTCGATATTGCGCAGCGCCAGGCCAGTCAGGGCCTCCTCTGCGCCAGGCGGCGGCATGATCCCCGGCAGGCGGCTGGCGAGCAGGGTCTTGCCCGTCCCCGGGGGCCCGCACAACAGCAGGTTGTGGCCGCCACTGGCGGCGATCTCCAGTGCGCGCCGTGCGCTCTGCTGGCCCACCACCTCGCGCAAGTCCGGGTAGTTGTGGTCGGCGACGGCGATCATCCCCTGTGCGGGGGCGATTGGCACGGAGCCATTGAGGTGGGCACATAACGTGAGGATGTCCGGGGCGGGGATCACCTTGCTGTGCGGTACCCGGGCGGCTAAAGCGCCACTGTCGGCTGGCACCACCAGGTGGCGTTGTGATCTATGCGCCGAGCTGGCGGCGGGTATCACCCCGGGGACCGGGCGCAAATGGCCGTCCAGGGCCAGTTCTCCCAGGAATTCGTGGTGCGCCAGGCGTTCCCCGGGAATTTGGCCCGACGCCGCAAGAATGCCGATGGCGATGGGCAAGTCGAAACGTCCACCCTCTTTGGGCAGGTCTGCGGGGGCCAGGTTGACGGTGATACGCCGTTCGGGGAAGACGAAGTGTGAATTGACAATGGCGCAGCGCACGCGGTCTTTGCTTTCGCGTACGGCAGTTTCCGGCAGGCCAACAATATGGAAAGCGGGCAAGCCGTTGGCTAAATGGGTCTCCACCCTCACCAGTGGCGCCTCGATGCCCGTCTGGGCCCTGCTGTAAATAATGGACAGTTCCATCGCTCATCCTTGAGCTTATTTGTTGTTCGCGAAGCGGTCGGGACCAGCATCGCTTCCGGTCTGCGGATCAGGCTTGCGGGCTTGCTGGTCCTAACTTATCAGGTGGTTGGAACACTGGTGGTTTCCAGGCTCAGGGTTTCCAGTTCTTTGCTCAACTCTTCCAATTCAACCTCCAGGGCAACGACCTTGGAGCGGGTGCGTTTGAGGATCTCGGCCTGGGCGTCAAACTCCTCCCTGCTCACCATATCCAGGCGCGAAAGAGCGGATTGCGCTAATGAACGCACGCTTTTATCCACTTCGCCTTTGAGGCCGGCGCCGCCGACCATTTCAGTAACCTGCTGCAAGACTTCCCAGGGGGGTGGAGGTGGTTTTAGTGCCATGGTGGTCACCGTTTTTCCGTGCCAGTGAATTTGGGAGAAGTCTAGTGGATTTTTCACTCTGGGCACAGCCCATAAGGTCGGGCTATTATGGTGCAGTGCACCATTGGGGTGCGCGCTAGACGCCCTGTTCAGGGTGCCCAGGGTCCTCTTGCCGACCGCAAAGTTATTTAACTATTTGATACTAATCAATTATTTTTCGTTTGGCATAGCCTCTGCATTGCAGGGGCAACAGATTGTGTAGCGCACACAATGCGCCCGAAGCAAGTTGACGCAATACATTTTCTGCAACCTGGATAGACTTCAAGGAGAACATGAAACATGTCGAACACAAAAATACTTACCGTCGCAGTGACCGCAGCCCTGTTGGCTGGAACCGGATTGGCCCAGGCACAGGAAAGGGAGCCAGCCATCGTTACGGGTGATACCCTTGTTGAGGGATATAAAATCAGCGCCAACGTAGCGTTGACCTCTGACTACAAGTTCCGCGGTATTTCCCAGTCAAACCAGGATGGCGCCCTGCAGGGTGGCTTCGATGCGGAGTTTGGCCCGGGTTTTTATGTAGGTACCTGGGGTTCTACCGTAAACTTCGATACCAATGGTGATAGTGGCGGTTGCTGCAATGGTAGCCTGGAACTGGATTATTACGCCGGTTGGGGCAATAGCATTGGTGATACTGATTTTGGTATTGATATCGGGTTCATTTACTACACCTACCCGGGTGATAACGACACCGATGCGGATTACGGTGAGGTGTACGTCAGCAGCTCCTGGAAAGACCTTACCCTGGGTGTGCACTATTCGGATGACTACTATAACGGAACTGATGAATTCTGGTACACCTACGGTGATTACAGCCCGACTTTGTCGTGGGCCTGGAATATGGTTCTTTCCCTGCATGTCGGCTACAACTTTATTGAAGAAAACGAAGGCTTCCTGTCCTCCGACGAAGATGGTTACACCGACTATTCGGTTTCTCTGACCAAGACCTTGTGGGGTGTTGACTGGGCGGTCGCTTATACCGGCTCTGACCTGGATGACGATGACCTCTGGGGCTATGACTGGGGCGACGACAAGGCGGTCTTTTCCATGAGCAAGAGCTTTTAATCGACCTTAGCAGCACTGAGTCGGCCAGGTTCCTGGTCGACTCCATACCAGGAGAATTCTATGAAATTAATCACGGCCATTGTTAAGCCATTCAAGTTGGACGACGTGCGCGAAGCGCTGTCTGAAATAGGCGTGCAGGGCATCACCGTGACCGAAGTGAAAGGTTTTGGTCGCCAAAAAGGACACACCGAACTTTATCGCGGGGCGGAATACGTCGTTGATTTTCTTCCCAAGGTGAAGATCGAGGCCGCCGTGGCCGCAGCGTTGGTTGAGCAAACTATCGAAGCGATTACCAAGGCAGCCAACACCGGCAAAATCGGTGACGGCAAGGTGTTTGTTTCCCCGCTGGAGCAGGTGATCCGTATTCGTACCGGCGAGACCGGCGAAGACGCTATTTAAACCCGTATTCACCAGTTAAAGAGAGTTATACCCATGGAAGATAATATTTTTCAATTACAGTACGCCCTGGACACTTTT
>QNFR01000104.1 GCA_003646405.1 Gammaproteobacteria bacterium | reverse complement strand
GCCAAACATGCGGGGGGCTCAAGAGCTGCCGCTCTGGCCATGCTGCGTGAGGCACTGGATGACGCACTGGATTACAGGCAGAACAAGGCAGAGGTACTGGCGGGGAACAGGCGCAGCTATGCACTGTCCCTGCACGACCTGGAAGCCCTACAGCCAGTAATTACCGGCGATAAGCCCCTCATAGTCAAGATCCACAGAGCTTCAGATATCGAGGCTGTGCTGGCACTGGCCAACAGCTACGGCCTGAAGCTAATATTGTCCGGAGCATCTGAGGGCTGGCGCGTGGCGGACAAGCTCGCGGCAGCTGAAGTTCCGGTAATTATGTGTCCCACCCAGAACCTGCCCAGGAGTTATGAATCCCTGGGCTCGCGTCTGGATAATGCCGCACTATTGCACGCCGCTGGCGTCAGTGTGTTGTTTATGTCTACCTCCTATGACCAGACGCATAACGCCTACCTGGTGCGGCAATCTGCGGGTAATGCCGCAGCCAATGGCATGGGCAAGTCTGCCGCTATTGCGGCTATGACGAGTAATCCAGCCCGGGTTTTCAAAATGCACAACGCGGGCGATATCGCTGTAGGTAATGAGGCAAACCTGGTGCTTTGGGGGGGAGACCCTCTGGAACTAACTTCCGAGGCGGAGCTGGTGCTTATTAAGGGACAACGCATTCCTATGGTAAGCCGGTCCACGCAATTGCGAGATCGATATTTCCAAAAACTGCAGGAAGATTGATCGAGAAATGGGCCACAGTGCTATAGTGGCCCGATAATCACAGGAGGCACTACCTATGCCGAGGTTTCTGGCCCTCTTTTCTTTGTTGCTTTTATATTCGCTCGGTGTGCTGGGCAATAATCTTTCGGTATCAGTAAGCCAGGTCGATACGGCCATTGAACATGCTTCATCCAGCATGGATCTAGCTGACCCCTCACGGGATGCCCTGCTAAAAGTCTATCGTGACACCCGCGCGCTACTGCTGAATATTGAAAAGCAGCAGGCGGCATTTGACAGTTTTTCTGCAGCCCGGACCAACGCCTACACAGAGGCCCAAAAAATAACATCTCAGCTGGAAGAAGCGCCTGAACAGCCCACAGATAAAGTGGATGCCTCCTTACCGTTGGCCGAGCTGGAACAATTAATACAGCTCAATAAATCCGATTTGGCAGTACTTCAAAATAGACTGGTCGAAATAAACGATAAAAGAAACCGGGCGGCGGACAGGGCCTCCAGTATTCGAAAACGTCTCACTGGGTTGGGGGCATTGCTCTCTGACCTGGAAGAAAATCTCAGCCTCACAGATAAAACCGCCGACCCTGGTACTCCCGAAGAAGCCCACATGTGGCTTGCCCAGGTACAACTTGCAAGTAACAAAACGGAAAAGGCCACCCTGGATGAAGAGCTGCTGAGTCAGCCGATGCGACTGGAATTACTAACAGCGCAACAGGATAAGCTCGCCTATGATATTGGCCGGCTGGAAGGCCAGCTGCTGGCGATGGAAAACCAGTCCAGCAAGTTGCGCCAGGGGGAGGCAGAGGAGGTGCTCGCTGCAGCGGCGACTGCACAGGCGGAGGCTGAGGGGAAGCATCGACTGGTACAAGAGTTGGCAGACAAGAATACCGTATTCAGCGCCAATCTGGGGACGCGCAGTACTGCTATAGAAGGGTTTCGTGAGAGGGAGTTAGAGTCCACTGCCCGGGCAGAGGAATTTGAGCGAGAGCTTCTTACAGTCGAACGTAAGTTTGAAATACTCGGAATGACCAAAACCGTGGGAGAAATCCTGCGAGAACAAGCCGTTAGATTGCCGTCTGCCAAAACGACTAGAAGGAACCTCGCTTCCGTTGCCAATCTCATTGGCGACTCCAGCCTGCGGCAATTGGAATTGCAGGACGAGCGCCGTGAACTGCGAAACACACAGGCCTATGTTGATAATATGTTGGCCAGCTCTGATGCAAGCGTCAGGGAATCCATAGGCGATGATTTAGTGCAGCTGGCGGTGAGTCGCCAGGAGTTGGTAAACCGCGCAATTGATATCGAAACAACCTACGCCAGGGCACTCACCAACCTCGACTTCTCGCTTCACCGTCTTGCTAATGCCGTTGAGGGGTACCGGGAATTTATCTCAGAGCGCCTGCTTTGGGTGCAGTCACGGGATCCAATATCCTGGTCCCTGTTCACAGACTTACCCGGTGAACTGGCCGAGGCTTTCGCACCGACGCCCTGGATTGAGCTTATAAGGTGGCAGCTGACATCCATATTGGGTTCACCTGTGATCCTGTCTTTATTGCTGCTTGTTGCAGCGCTTGTTTATTACTCTCCACAGCTAAAGGAGAAAATCACCGCAACCGGAAGATCCGTCGGTATGGTGCGCACAGATTCATTTCTGGAAACGGCCAAATCACTCTTTTTCACCCTGGTTCTTATGCTCAGGTGGCCACTGTTGATGTTGACCTTCGCCCTGTCCCTGGCCCGGCACGAGCCCGACTCACATTTGGCAATCGCTTTACACGAAGCACTGCTGCGAACTGCACTATATTACATGGGGCTGGAGTTTATTCGCTGCCTGCTATACCCACAAGGCCTTGTGGAAGCCCATTTCCGCTGGCCCGCGCAACGCGTTGCCGCGCTAAACAGGCGCCTTGTTCGCTTTGAGCAAACATTCTTATGGGCGGCATTTTTCGCTATTTTCTTCCTCTACCGGAACCCTACCGATGTAGGCGGCTCGGTGGGCACAGTTTCTGTGATGCTGATGCTGTTTTCCGTAGCTTATTTCTTTTTCCGCATGCCACATTTTGTCCAGGGAAAAGTTGACCGTTTCTTTACCGAGCCCAAGGCCCGCATCCACAGTTTTTGGGGAAACCTGGTTCGAACGCTTCTCGCCTGGGCTCCCCTGGCCATGATAGTCGCCGTATTATTTGGTTATACCTATACCGCAGCAGAGTTCACTGCCCTGTTGTTACAAACCGTCGTGCTGTTTACCGGCTTACTGCTGCTGTACGAACTGGGTACACGCTGGTTACGTATTACCCGCAGGCGCCTGAAATTAAGGGTACAGGAAGAACTGGCTCAGGCTGCTGATGAGGACGAAACCGGTCTTGACGATGACACCCTGGAGCACGACCCGGAATTACTGGATGACGAGGGAACCAAGTTTCTAAACGCCATGTTATTAATTGGGAGCATAGGGGGAACTATTCTGGTCTGGTCCCATGTATTTCCCGCACTAGGGATTTTAGACTCCGTTGAATTATGGCAGAGAACCGACACCGTAAACGGCCAGGACCTGATTGTGCAGACCACCCTGGGCGACGTATTTGCCGCACTGGGCATCGGCTTGCTCGGCTGGATACTTATTCGCCGCCTTCCGGGCTTACTGGAAATTTTACTGCGGAGAAAAATGGACGTTGCACCTCCGTCAGCCTACGCAGTGGCCACCGTGGTGAAATATGTCATGACCACTATGGTGGTCGTCACCGTTTTGTCTGGCCTGGGCGGAAGTTGGTCCCAGATTCAGTGGGCAGTGGCGGCATTAAGCCTGGGTATCGGCTTTGGCCTGCAGGAAATTGTAGCCAACTTTTTCAGTGGCCTCATCATCCTGTTTGAACAACCCATACGAGTGGGCGATACCGTTACCGTTGGGGACACCTCTGGTGTCGTAACAAAAATACAAATGCGGGCAACCACTATCCGCGACTGGGACAGGCGGGAATTATTGGTTCCCAATAAAGAATTTGTTACCGGACGCCTGCTCAACTGGTCTTTGTCAGATTCCGTTACCCGGCTTCACATCGAAGTGGGTGTCGCCTATGGCAGCGACATGGACAAGGCAATGGACATTGTGAGGCAAGCGGCCGTCAATCATCCCCTGATACTGGCGGAGCCCAAGCCCCTGATCACCTTTGAAGAATTTGGCGACAACAGCCTTAATATCCACCTGCGCTGCTTCCTCGAGGAAGTGGACAAGCGACTATCAACCGCCAGTGCCATCAGGCTGGATATTAATCGCAGTTTGAACGAGGCCGGAATTTCCGTGGCATTCCCTCAGCGAGATGTTCATCTTGATACCAGTGCGCCGCTGGATATCCGGATGGTTGATCAGCCAGCACAGTAAAGTGGGCCCAGCGCTAACCTTTCTCAGCCATAGAGACTGGCGTCATCTTACTATTCCCACCAGGGATAAAAGGGCGGCATATCCGTCGACGTTTTATCGGTAAACACCGGCTTGCGCTTTTCCCGAAATGAACTCACGCCCTCCTTGCCGCTTGTCTGGCTGGCGTAGAATATCGCCAGCGAATCTACTTTATGTGCCTCGATGGGGTGCGCCTGAGCCGAGTTGCGATACATCATCTGCCGCGACAGTGCGATTGCCACAGGACTGTGAACCACTATTTTTGCAGCGATTTTGTAGGCTTCGTCAAGTAACTCATCTGCCGGGTACACGGCCTTCACGAAGCGACCCTCACGCGCTTCTTCGGCATTTAAAATATCGGCGGTATAGGTCCATTCCAATGCCTGTGATATCCCAACTATACGTGGCAAGAACCAGCTCGAACACGCTTCCGGGGTAATGCCAATCTTGTTAAAGACAAAGCCGATACGCGCATGTTCAGAGGCCAGGCGGATATCCATGGCGCAGGTCATAGTGGCTCCGATACCAACCGCTGCGCCATTTATCGCGGCGATTACCGGCTTATTGCAATCATATATTGCCAGGGTAACCAACCCGCCCGTGTCGCGGACACCCTTTACAATGTCGGGATCGTCCAGGCGCGTCTCCATATCATGCATGGTGGGTGATAAATCTTCGCTCAAGCCGAATACATTTCCCGATTCCGACAGATCCATACCGGCACAGAATGCCCTGCCCGCACCTGTCACCACTATTGCACCTACATCGTCATCATTGCTGGCACGATTAAAGGCGTGTATCAGTTCCTCGGCCATCTCCACGGTAAATGCGTTGAGTTGCTCCGGGCGGTTCAGGGTGAGAGTGAGTATGTTATCGGCTACTTGGTAGAGGAGTGTATTGTAGGTCATAGGTAGCTGTCTCTCAGGCGTTGTTGGCGAGGGCATCAACTATACGCGGAACCATCACCGCCAGGCAAACACCACTTGATCATAGCGTAAAGCCCATGAGTTTAACTCCTGGTTAGCCTTTCTTGATCGCTTCCTTCAGGTCGCGAAAACTCTGGGTCAGTAACTTGCCGAAGTTCTCGATGCCCGGCTGCAGGGTTGGACAGGTAGTGATGGCAAAGGACAACTTGCCGCCATAACCGATTACCGTCAGGTTGATGCCCATACCATCGGTTACTATCGACAGCGGATAGACGGCCTGCAACTCCGCTCCCTCCAGGTATAGTTTCTTCGGCGACCCCTTTATGTTGGAAAAGATGGCATTGATCGCCGGATTGAATCGTGTGGCATTTCCGCTCAGGGTCAGCAGTATGGTGGGCATCAACACCATGTTGGCAAAATCCTGGGCGGCGGTGGTGGACAAATGGGATAACTCCTCCTTGGCCTTGCGAGTGACCCGAATAACTTTATTCAGGCGGCGCAGTTCATCCCGTTCGTTAGTGAAAAAGGGGCAGAACATGAAGCTGACCTGGTTGCCCTCCTGCTGTCCGGCTTTTTTCAGAGAGACAGGCAGCCCAGCGATCAGTGATTTGCGCGGCAGGGCTTTTTGCTCGATCAGATATTTGCGCAGGGCACTTCCGCACACAGCCAGCAGTATATCGTTGACGGTGCCACCGGTCTTGCGTTCGATGGCCCGCACCTGTTTTAGCGACAAGTCGCAGACCACAATCCGGCGCCTCGAATCCACGTTCTCATTGAACAGGGTTCGCGGTGCGGTGAACGGCAGAGGCATGGCCTCCTTATTGCCACGCCAGGCATCCAGTCCAAGATGTGCGAGTAGCGAGGACAACTGGGGCACTGCACTGTACTGTTTTGCCAACCCTTTGGTCATATCGCCCATCTCCCGCAGCAGGCCAATACGCTTGTGATGGGCCTCCGCAATGGGTTTGGCCCGGCCCAGGTGGAAGCGCTGGTCCGGGGAATCACTGAACATTGCATCAGTCATCCTCAGAGCACCCACCCCATCCACAAGGGCGTGGTGCACCTTGGAGTACAGGGCGAAGCGATTACCGGACAGGCCTTCGATAACGTGCATTTCCCATAGCGGACGGCTGCGGTCCAGCGTGCGCTCATGGGCTGCAGAGACAAGTTTAAGCAGATCCTCCATTCTTCCGGGGCTGGGCAGGGCATAGTGCATTACATGCCGTGCGGGATCGTAATTGTCCTCCTCTACCCAACTGGCATTTTTGAGATCATCCGGGTCATTCAGCTTGCGGTTGTATATCGGCCACAGCTCGTTCAGGCGGCCGCAGTTTTTCGCCAGTTTTCGCAGGTAACCCGCAGGGGCATCCGACGGTAATTTGAATATCATCAGCCCGGCCACATGAAAGGGTCGACTCGATGACTCCAGCTTTAGAAAACCGCTGTCCAGGAAACTTAGTTTCAGCCCGTCAGATTGCACTTGTCCTCCTCGGCCTTCAACAGCGCAATGCCCCTGTAGAGGGCCGCCACGATTTCAGCCTCGGTGATACAGAATCTTGCAGAGGGTGAAATATCCACCGTACCATCCGCCCCGATGGGTGTGTGTTCGCCGCCTACACCGCGCACCGATAGTCCCAGCGGCCGGGCAAGCGCCACCGCCCTGCTGTCGGTTCCGTCCGCGGTCAGGTTTGGCAATGGGATATGGACGGATGCGCGCATGCCCGTACCCAGATTGGTGGGGCATGATGTGACGACCCCGTAATCGACCGAATAGGCAAACTCAAGACCCTCAACACCCTCGACCACAGCAAAGGCCGATTTCAGGCGGTCGAAAACCTCGTTCAATATTGTGCCGCGCTGCATGCATATAATCCTCAGGTGATCCTCCTCCCCCACCCAGATAGTAAAGCCCCGGTCTGCAGAGACATAGCAGCCACGACCATGGGGCCAGTCGGCTGCGATCCCGGCGGCGGTCAGGTAGCGGTCATTGTCCATGTTCTTGAACATGATGTGCTCATCCACCAGTTCCCGATATTTTGTATCGTCGATACTACAGGGGTTGCCCGGAGTAAGGGAGTAGTAACGTCCGCCGTACTCTGGCATTGCAATGAGCTTATCGAAGGCAGCCATCATCTTTTGTTCGAGGTGAATGCGGTCCTCTCTGGTCATGCTGCCCGGCAGTGGAAAGTCCCTGAGGTTACGCCCGGTACGCACGCGCATGGAAAGTGCGGGAAGCCCCAGCCTGGCGAGGTCGAGCACGCCGTCGGCAGGCAGACCCGCCACGCCTTTGAGGTTCCAGTCGTTCACATGCCGCACACCTTCGGGCACCTTGTGGTAGCGTGCCAGCACCTTGGAGAAGAACGGTTTGAAATCATCGTAGTCCGACGGCTGGCAGGCATAGCAGCCCATTTCGCTGTCCGGGTTCTCGATGCCGGAGTTGAGGCATTTCAGCAGGCGGGCCTTGTGGTTTTCGGACAGTGTGGCGAAATAATCCGGATCGAAGCACGCCAGGGCGATATTCCCGGGCCAGTCGGCTTTCAGCGCCTTGATCTTTGCTATTATGTTTGACGTCATTGCTGTCTATCCTTTTCGGGCATAGCTGCAAGTGTAATTTCGAGCACAGGCTAACATACAAAACCTTCGAGCCTGACGACACGGTGACTTTTGCTTGGTGGTGATACGCGGGATAATTCGGTGGCTT
>QNFR01000103.1 GCA_003646405.1 Gammaproteobacteria bacterium | reverse complement strand
GGCTCTTCACCTCCCAGCCGGACAGGGCGATGCCCGCTTCGAAGGTTTCCAGAAGTTGGTAGTCAAAGCTGGCCCGTTTGTTCCGGGCGATAACGTTGCTGGGTTTTTTGGGTTTCTTTCTTGTCATGGGGCGCATTATACCCATGAGTGAAACGTGAATCTTTCTCTTTTCAGCCATGGTTACCTGCGGCACCCTAAGCCAATGATAATACACATTTTTCTCCAGTGAGTATCGCCAGACCCGGTGCCCTGGGTGGATGGCGCAGCCGTACTACTTTTGTACTGGCTTTATCTGCCTCGGCGGTTGGCCTGGGGAATCTGTGGCGCTTTTCGTATTTGACAGGCGAACATGGGGGCGCTCCTTTCGTGCTGACCTACGTGCTATGCCTGTTTCTCATTGCGGTGCCGGTGATGGTGGCTGAGGTGGTGGTGGGTAGTCACGGCCGCGCCGGCCCGCTTGCGGCTATCCGCTGGGCGAGTGACCGCTCACTGCGCTCGCGCAAATGGATGCTGTTGGGTGTGCTGGCCTGTATTACCG
This sequence comes from Gammaproteobacteria bacterium, assembly GCA_003646405.1. Classification (GTDB taxonomy): domain Bacteria; phylum Pseudomonadota; class Gammaproteobacteria; order Pseudomonadales; family Halieaceae; genus JBALVO01. Next base: position 7,213 of record QNFR01000103.1, on the reverse strand, counting down.
GGCTGTTGATACTTTCCTATTATGTGGTGGTCGCCGGCTGGAGTATGGCCTACGCCCGGTACATGCAGTCCGGCCTGTTCTCCTCGGCCAGTGCGGTGGTGGTGGGGGAGCAGTTCGAGGGCTTGTTGGGTGATCCGGCGCGGCAGGTGTACTGGCAGAGCCTGTTTCTGTTGTTGGTTGTGGCAATCGTAGGCCTTGGGGTGCGGCGTGGCCTGGGCCTGCTGGTCTGGCTTGCGGTTCCTGCACTGGTGACCATGCTGGCGATTTTGATCAAATTTGGTTTTGACCACGGCGACCTCGAGGCCACTCGTGATTTCCTGTTTTCGGTAAAGCTGGTGGATTTTTCCGCGCACTCAGCGCTGGTGGCGTTGGGGCAGGCCTTTTATTCCCTGGGCGTGGGTGTGGCGACGGGCATTAGTTACGGCGCCTATGCCCCGCGGCGTATCCCTATCGGCCGCTCTGTGATGGCCGTAGCCGTGTTTGATACCATGATTGCCCTGCTGGCCGGTTTGGCTATTTTCCCGATTGTGTTCGCCAACAATCTAGAGCCGACCATGGGGCCTGGCCTGATGTTTGTGAGCCTGCCCTATGCTTTCGGCAATATCATGCAGGGGGAATTGTTCGGCACCGTGTTTTTCGCGCTGGTGGTGCTGGTCGCCCTTGGGTCCGCAGTGGCGATCATGGAGCCAATCGTTGCCACGATAATGCAGCAAGCGAGGTTGAGACGCTTCACTGCGGTGCTGTTGGTGGGTGCGTTGGTATGGGTGCTGGGTCTGGTGGTGGTCGTGTCCCTGGCGCCGGGCGAGGCTTCGACGTGGTTTGGATATCGCAACCTGTTCGGTTTTTTGAACGGCATCACTGCGGGTTTATTGCTGCCTGTGGTAGCGTTGTCCACGGCCCTGTTTGTCGGATGGCGTCTGCGGCCGGAGATTTTGCGCCTGGAACTCTATCGGGAATCCGACCTGTTTTTCTCCCTGTGGCGCTTCTTGTTGCGGTATATTGTCCCGCCGGCCATTACACTGATTATGCTGGCGGCATTTTTATAGGGTGAGCGCATGAACGAAAACAAGACAATCGGTGTAGAAGTGGCCTATGCCCTGCCGCACAGGCAGGCCATTGTTGAGGTCCGGGTAGTTGTGGGCACCACCGCGTTGGAGGCCGCGCAACAATCCGGTATCGCTGACGGGTTTGGTGGTATAGATCTGGATAACGCCAAACTCGGCATATTCGGCAAAGTGGTTGCTCCCGGACAGGCGCTGCGGGATGGGGACAGGGTCGAGATCTATCGCCCTCTTATAGCCGACCCCAAGGAAGTACGCAAAGCCAGGGCGGCGCGCGCCAAAGAGCGCAGGGCACAGGAAAAGGCTGGTTAGCCCGCTGGTTCCCCGGTCGGTTCGTCGGGTTCTTCCAGGGCGGGCTCTTCTTCAACGGTGCTCGCGTCGCTCCAGGCTGGAGGTAGATAGTCTCCCTCGACGCTCAGCAGTGAGTCGCCTTCAAAGATTACCGTTATCCGGGATTCGCTCAGCACATTGCGGCCATTGCGCATGACGTAGGCGTAGTCCCAGCGGTCCTGGTTGAAAGTGTCTTCGATCATGGGAGTGCCCATGATGAATCTCACCTGTCGACGACTCATTCCCGGCTTGAGCTGGTCGGCTATCTCCTGGTCGATAATATTGCCTTGCTCGACATTAATCTTGTACACGCCGGGGAAGCCCACGAAGCCGCAGGCACTGAGACAGGTAATCGCCAGGGAGATTAACAGGATCCGCATGGGGTAAAACTTCCACTTCCGTTACTGGGGTGGCATCATACATCTACTGGACAGCACAGAGAACCCCCTGCACCATGGCTGAAGAAAATCGGGAACTGCGTAAGGCGGGTTTGAAAGTCACTCTGCCGCGCGTCAAGATCCTGCAAATCCTGGAATCTTCCGAACAGGGACATCAGCACCTGGGTGCTGAGGATGTTTATCGCGCGTTGCGCGATGCGGGGGAAGATGTCGGTCTGGCTACGGTCTACCGGGTGCTCACCCAGTTCGAGGCCGCCGGTCTGGTGACCCGGCACCATTTCGAAACCGGCCATTCGGTATTCGAATTGGCCAAGGGCGAGCATCACGACCATATGGTTTGTATGGCCACTGGCGCCGTCGTGGAATTCACTGACCCGGTAATCGAGCAGCGCCAGCGCGAAATCGCAGCCGAGCACGGCTACGAATTAGTGGATCATTCCCTGGTTCTGTACGTGCACAAAAAGGAAGATTAGCTTTCCAGCATCTCCCGGGCATGGGCCAGGGTCTGCTCGGTAATCTTGACTCCCCCCAACATGCGGGCGATTTCCTGGACCTTACCCTCGTCCTGTAGCTTGCTCAGGCTGATTTCTACTGATGTTTCATCGCTGACTTTGGTAACCTGCAAGTGTTGGTGGCCCTGGGCGGCTACCTGTGGCAAATGGGTCACGCACACGACCTGGGCCCGCTTCGACAGTGTGCGCAGGAGCTTGCCCACCACTTCGGCCACGGCGCCGCCGATGCCTACATCCACCTCGTCAAACACCATGCTGGGCACAGTGCCAGTGCTGGCTGTAACCACCTGAATGGCCAGGCTGATGCGGGACAGCTCGCCGCCGGAGGCGATTTTGCCCAGGGCCTGGGAGGGTGTGCCAGGGTTGGTGCTGACCAAAAATTCGACGTTTTCACCGCCGTGAGGGTGCGGGTCACCGGATTCCCGGGGGGAGAGGGCGACCTCCAGTTGGCACTGTTCCATGGCCAGGGTAGCGAGAATTTCAGAGGCATTTTTTACCAGCCTGGTGGCGGCGCTGTGGCGCTGTTTGCCCAGCCGGGCTGCCGCCGCGGTATAGTCCCCGGCCAGGTTGGACATGTCTTGTTCAAGTTGTGCGATCCGCTGGCCGCCGTCTGCCAGGCCCTGTAGTTCACCTTTCAGCCCCTGGTGCAGTGCCCCTATTTCCTCGGGTAACACCCGGTGCTTGCGGGCCACGTCATAGATGTTTTCCAGGCGGTGTTGCACTTCATCCAGGCGCGGTGGGTCGATCTCCACATGGTCGATGTAGTGCTGTATCTCTCCTCGTGCCTCGCACAGCTGTATAGCGGCACAATCCAGCAGGTCCCGGGCGTTGGCGGCGGCCTCGGTGATATGGGCATCTCCGCTAATGAGCTGCAGCGCCTGGCGGGTGCCGCTTTCCTGAGTTTCGCACAGCTCCAGCGCCGTGTGAGCCCCCTGCAGGATATGTTCGGCGTTGGCCAGCAGCTTCTGTTCCTGTTCCAGAGCGGCCAATTCGTCCTGCTGCAGATCCAGTTCATCGAGTTCCTGCACTTGATAGGCAAGCAGTTGGCCGCGGGCGGTCTGCTCATCCCTGGTGCTGGTCAGCAGCTCCAGTTCGCGCTTGCAGCGCAGCCAGTCCGAGGCGCTCTGTTCTAACTGCCGGGCCAGAGGCAGGTGATCGGCGTAGGCATCAAGTAGTTGGCGTTGTATGGTTTTGCGCAGCAGCGATTGGTGGGCGTGCTGGCTGTGGATGTCGATCAGCATCTCACCCAGCTCCGCGCAGTCCTGCAGTGTGGATGCGCTGCCGTTGATATAGGCCCGGCTGCGCCCCTCGGTGGTAATCACCCGGCGCAGCAGGCACTCATCGCCGGTGTAAAGGTCACGGCTCTGTAGCCAGGCCAGCGCCGGGGGAATGGCGCTAACGTCGAAGCTGGCGACAATTTCGGCCCGATCGCAGCCGTGACGTACCGCTTTGGGGTCTGCCCGGTCCCCCAGGCACAGCCCCAGGCCGTCCAGCATGATGGATTTTCCCGCACCGGTTTCACCGGTGATCACCGTCATACCCCCGGTGAACTCCATTTCCAGGGTAGAGACGATGGTGTAGTTACTGATGCTGATATGAGTGAGCATTATGCGCCATCTCGATGTTTCCTTATTTATACCTCAGATGGCCTACCGCATAAACATCTCCTTCCAGCGGTTTTCAGGATTATGTTTCTTCTCCCGCTTTGTAAATCGCGGCGGCTGTGATAAAACCATATAAAACATGGTAATGGCTGGTATCTATGGCAACAGAGGAAATTTCGGAGCGCGCCAGGGTCTTGTTAAAGGCACTGGTGCAACGTCATATCAGAGATGGTCAACCCGTGGGCTCCGGTACATTGCTGAAAGAGGCGGGATTGCTGGTCAGCGCAGCTACCATCCGTAATGTGATGTCTGACCTGGAGGAGCAGGGTTATCTCCGTTCGCCTCATACCTCGGCCGGCCGGGTACCCACGGCTATGGGTTATCGCCTCTTCGTGGACTCGATGTTGCAGATCAGGCCCCTGGAAGACGAGGCTGTATTGGCAGTGCGTGCCGAACTGAACCCGGACAAGTCCTCCACGGAGTTGGTGAAGTCGGCTTCCCACCTGTTGTCGAATATCACCGCTCAGGCCGGGCTGGTTACTGTGCTCCGCCAGGAGGCCAATCAGTTGCGTCAGGTGGAATTCCTGCCCCTGTCCGGTGACAGGGTACTGGTGATTCTGGTGATCAATGAGCGAGAGGTGCAAAACAGGATTATCCACACCCAGCGAGTCTTTACCGAAGCGCAGTTGCGTGACGCCGCGGCCATGGTTAACCAGCGGTTTGCGGGGCACCCTCTGCACCTGGTGCAAGAGCGAATTCTCCGCGAGATGCAGGAGGCGCGCAGCCAGATCGACAACTACCTGCAAGCCGCCCTGGATCTTGCCAGCCAGGCACTGAACCAGCACGATGGCGCGGATGATTATGTGATGGCGGGCGAGTCACGCTTGTTGGGTAACGCCACTGCCGAAGAAATGCTCAAATTGCGGGAATTGTTTGACTCGTTCGAGCAGAAAAAGGACCTGTTGCATCTACTGGAACGCTGTGCCCGGGCCGAGGGTATCCAGATATTCATCGGAGAGGAGGCCGGCTATGAGGTTTTCGACGACTACAGCGTGGTTACAGCGCCTTATTACGATGGCTCCCGGCCCCTTGGTGTACTGGGGGTGATAGGCCCTACCCGTATGGCTTATGAGCGGGTAATTCCCATTGTTGATGTCACTGCCAGAATGCTCAGCTCCGCCCTTGCCGGCTGACCTGACCCAACACCCCCCCCCCAGGCCAGTAATGACAAGGGTTTCAAACCTGCCCAATTTCTGCTGAGCTGGACTTGAAATAGCTGTCGGCGGCCCCAACTACTCATGAAAGCTATTAAATGGAGTGTTGGCGTGGCCGAACAAGACCAGAAGCAGCCTGAGCCTGAAGTGCAGGATGAGCAAGTACAATCCCGAGTGGAAGCTGCTGAAACGGTAGTAGAGCCCGGCGTGAGTGAAGGAAGCGGCGAGGTAGAGAGCCCTCCCCAGGAATTGTCTCTGGAGGAGATGGTGGCGCAGCTGCAGGAAGATGTGGCAGCGGCTAAGGACGCGGCCATGCGAGCCCAGGCCGACGCCCAGAATGTACAGCGTCGGGCGGAGCAGGATGTGGAAAAGGCCCGTAAATTTGCCCTGGAGCGCTTCTGTAGTGAGTTGTTGCCAGTGGCGGATAACCTGGAGCGCGCCCTGGAGGCGGCAGCGATAGCAGCGATAGATGACGAGATCGTCAAGCCCATCGCCGAGGGGGTGGAATTGACCCTCAAAAGTTTCCAGGATGCCATGAAGAAATTCAACATCGAGATGGTGGACCCCCAGGGTGAGCCTTTCGACCCGCAACTACACCAGGCCATGAGCATGGTGGAGAACCTCGAGGTGGAGCCTAATACCGTGATAGCGGTAATGCAGAAGGGTTATACCCTCAATGGCCGCCTGGTGCGCCCCGCCATGGTGATAGTCAGCAAAACGGTTGGTTAGGGATTTTTGGGCGCAGAGCCCTCTTTATCGGGCCGGGACCACAAAAGCCTGGCTGACCTCACGATAAAAAGGACTCTGACTCCGTTCATGGCACTTGAATTCGGTCCATTAGGGCCAATATACAGAACATCGCATGATGATGGTGGGTTGGTTCCGCCAGACAAACAGACAAACAGACTGGAGATAAACAATGGGCAAGATTATTGGAATTGACCTGGGTACTACCAACTCCTGTGTATCGGTATTGGACGGCGGCAAGCCGCGGGTAATCGAAAATGCGGAAGGTGACCGCACCACGCCTTCCATCGTCGGCTATACCGATGAGGGCGAGATCCTGGTGGGCCAGAGCGCCAAGCGCCAGGCGGTAACCAACCCGACAAATACGATTTACGCGGTGAAGCGCCTGGTTGGGCGTAAGTTCAAGGATGCCGTGGTGCAGAAGGACATTAAAATGGTCCCCTACACCATCGTCGAGGCCGACAACGGCGATGCCTGGGTACAGGCCAAGGACGAGAAGATGGCGCCGCCCCAGGTGTCCGCTGAAATCCTGCGCAAGATGAAAAAGACCGCCGAGGAGTTCCTGGGTGAGCCGGTTACTGAAGCGGTTATTACCGTACCGGCCTACTTCAACGATTCCCAGCGCCAGGCGACCAAGGACGCGGGCAAGATAGCCGGCCTGGACGTCAAGCGGATTATCAACGAGCCCACCGCGGCAGCGTTGGCCTATGGCATGGACAAGGCCAAGGGCGACCACACCATAGCCGTATACGACCTCGGTGGTGGCACTTTCGATATTTCCATTATCGAGATCGCTGAGGTAGATGGCGAGCACCAGTTTGAAGTGTTGTCCACCAATGGCGACACCTTCCTGGGCGGTGAGGATTTCGACATGCGCCTGATCGAATACCTCGCGGAGGAATTCAAGAAAGAAAGCGGCATAGACCTGCATAACGATCCGTTGGCCCTGCAGCGCCTGAAGGAAGCCGCCGAGAAGGCCAAGATCGAGCTGTCCAGCGCACAGCAAACCGAGGTGAACCTGCCTTACATCACTGCAGACGCCTCCGGGCCCAAGCACCTGGTGGTGAAGCTGTCTCGCGCCAAACTGGAGTCCCTGGTGGAAGACCTGGTAACCCAGTCCATGGGGCCGGTGAAGACCGCTCTGAAGGATGCGGGCCTGAGCCCCAGTGAAATCGACGATGTGATTCTGGTGGGTGGTCAGACTCGTATGCCGATGGTGCAAAAGATTGTGGCTGATCATTTCGGCAAAGAGCCACGCAAGGATGTCAACCCGGACGAAGCGGTGGCCATAGGCGCCTCTATCCAGGGTGGTGTACTGGCCGGCGACGTGAAAGACGTCCTGTTGCT
>QNFR01000102.1 GCA_003646405.1 Gammaproteobacteria bacterium | reverse complement strand
TATTTCAAAAAATATCATCCAGAAAATCAGTACATTGAGCCCGTGCAAGGTCAGTTCCATGTAAAAATCTTCCGCACCCAGTAAGTGGTCAGCCTGCCAGCGGGTCAGGCTGTCCACTTACTGGGTGCGGAAGATTTTTACATGGTACTGACCTTGCACGGGCTCAATGTACTGATTTTCTGGATGATATTTTTTGAAATAGCAATTCTGTATTTCTGCTCTTCAGTCCTGCTAGGCTGCCGTTTAGCCACGCCCAAATGGGCCTGGGTGGCTTTTTTGCTGATGGTGATTGGCGCGGTCATGAACAATGTGATTGTGCTGCAGGGCAGTTCCAGTGTCATGATGACATCCTATGTGCCGTTGGAAGCCCACCCGCTATTTTACCTGAGCCTGATTTTGTTCGCGGTGGGGGCACTGATCGGCTGTTTCGTATTTTTTGGCACCCTGGTGGTCGCCAAGAATGAGAAAACCTACGAGGGATCATTACCCCTGGTGACTTTCGGCGCCGTCACGGCGGCGATCATCGCGGTATTCACCATCGTCAGTGGCGCCATCATCCTGATACCGACATTCCTGTGGAGTGTCGGCCTGGTAGGCGAGATCAACGTCCTGGCCTACCGTATGGTGTGGTGGGCCTTCGGTCACTCCTCCCAGCAAATCAACGTGGCGGCTCACGTGGCGGTCTGGTATGCCATTGCAGCGATTGTATTTGGCGCGAGACCACTATCGGAAAAAGTAAGCCGTACAGCCTTCCTGATGTACATCCTGTTCCTGCAACTCGCCAGTGTTCACCACCTGTTGGTGGACCCGGGCCTGAGTTCCAACTTCAAGATGTTCAACACCAGCTACGCCATGTACCTGGCCGTGATGGCCAGTATGGTGCACGGTCTGACGGTACCCGGCTCCATCGAGGCCGCGCAACGTGCCAGAGGGCACACGGCCGGCCTATTTACCTGGTTGCGCAAGGCGCCCTGGGGTAACCCGGCGTTCTCGGGCATGTTTATTTCCCTGGTTGGATTCGGCTTCCTCGGCGGTATTACCGGGGTGGTGATGGGTGCGGAGCAAATCAATATCCTGATACACAACACACTGTATGTACCGGGCCATTTCCACGCCACGGTAGTGCTGGGCAGCACCCTGGCCTTTATGGCGCTGTCCTACTGGCTGGTACCGGTGCTGTTTCGCCGGGAGCTGGTGTGGAAAGGCCTGGCTAGGTGGCAGCCCTACCTGTTCGGCCTCGGCATGACGGGTGTATCCCTGTTCCTGATGGGCGCGGGCACACTGGGCGTACCTCGCCGGCACTGGGATATCGGCTTTGCCGGCACCGGCGGCATCACCCATGAATTCCCGGCAGCGGCCTATACCATGCTGGCCCTGAATGGCATGTCGGTGATACTGGCGGTGGTTGGTGGTGCGGCGTTCTGCCTGATCATGGTCGGCACCATACTGTTTGGCAAGAAGATGGGAGACCACATGGCAGAGCCCTGTATTGTGGCCCCGGTTACCGATGAAGAGTACAATGCCAACGGCGGCAGTGCTTTCGCCATACCGGGAACCCTGATACTGGCAATGGTTTTCTTTGTCAGCTTCGCGCTTTACTACTTCATCAACTGGAAGTACCTGGCCGAAACCTGGGGCGTTGGCTAAGCTGCATGGCGAAGAAGCCTCAGTCAACGCGATACGGTGTTAAAAATGAGTTCGAAATGCTCATGTACTATCGTGTACACTCCGCTTCCTCGCCCATTTTTGCCTTGTCGCGCACTGGCTGAGGCTCCTTCAACACGCAGCTAAGGTGCTCTTTTATATGCACAAGTATCGATGGCCGGCTTTAGCCGGCCTTTTTCTTTTTGTCAGCGCTGTCGCGGCGACCCCTGACCCGGATTTTTCCAAGTTTAGTCATGACGATGCACTGGCCTACAGCCAGGCAGCCATCGGGACGACAGTACAGGGCATAGAACTGGTCAAAACCGATGGGTCACCGGTGTCACTGGAAGCCTATCGTGGCAAACCACTGGTGATCAGCATGATCTTCAGCAGCTGCCATCACATTTGCCCCAGCACGACCGCGCACCTGAGGGACGTGGTTGAAAAGGCGCGAGACGTACTTGATGAGGCCAGCTTCCAGGTTGTGACTATCGGCTTTGACACGGCTAATGACAGCCCCGAGCGTATGGCGCAATTTCGCAACAGCAATGGCGTGACCGATAAGCACTGGGATTTCCTGTCGGGTGATACCGCCAACATGGACCAACTGGTGCGCCAACTGGGGTTTATCTACACCCCCTCAGCCAGGGGCTTCGACCACTTGATACAATCCTCTGTGATCGATGTCAATGGTGTGATATACCGACAGGTTTACGGTATATCCTTCCCCACGCCGCAATTGATAGAACCGCTGAAGGAGATGGTTTTTGGCCAACCGAAAAGCCATTCCACCCTGGATTACCTGGGCGGTCGTATACGCTTGTTCTGCACCGTATATGACCCCGCGACGGATAGGTACTACATCGATATATCGGTGTTTATTGGCACCTTCGTGGGACTGATAGTGTCCATTCTCTTCGGGCGTGTACTGTTTAAAGAGTGGCGCCGTAGCATAAAGGCTAACCAATGAAGGTACTGATAAGGAGGGGCTTTAATGCGTTGGACAGCCTGTTTTCAAAGGCGTTCACACCTGCCTGGAATCCCATGTACCAGCTGGGGGCCATGTCGTTCTTCTATTTCTGGATTGTGGCGGCCACCGGTGTTTACCTGTTCATCTTTTTCGAGACCAGTATCAGCGGTGCCCACGCCTCCATGGAGTACATCTCCGTAGAGCAGTGGTACCTGGCCGGCATCATGCGCAGCTTTCATCGCTACGCCTCCGCCGCCATGGGCATCTGCGTCACCCTGCACCTGTTGCGCGAATATGCCAGGGACCGCTACAGCGGGGTGCGCTGGTTCAGCTGGGTGTCGGGCATCCCCCTGCTATGGTTGTTGTTTGCCTCCGCTATCGGTGGTTACTGGCTGGTGTGGGACGTGCAGGCCCAATACATCGCCATTACTACGGCGCAGTGGTTTGACTGGTTGCCCATCATGGTCGACCCCATGGCCAGTAATTTTCTCAATGAAGCCACGCTCAGTGACCGCTTCTTCTCGCTGCTGGTGTTTCTGCATATTGGCATCCCCCTGTCCCTGCTGCTGGGTATGTTCATCCATATCAAACGCATCAGCGGCGCCCGCACCAACCCGGCCAAGGGCCTGGCTGCGGGGACCCTGCTGGCCATGCTGGCGGTATCTCTGTGGCAACCCGCCCTGAGCCAGGCACCGGCCAACCTCGATGTTGCGGTAACGGAAATAGGCCTGGACTGGATTTTTCTCAACCCCTACCCGCTGATCAGCAGCTGGGGGCCGGGACAAACCTGGGCGCTGTTGGTGGGTCTGTCCTGCTTTCTGACAATCCTTCCCTGGTTACCCTCCAGGCGTGAGCAACAGACACCCGTAGCCGTAGTTGACCCCGAAAACTGCAACGGCTGTGGCTGGTGCCTGGCGGACTGCCCCTATGAGGCGGTTACCATGAAGGAGCATGATTACAAAAAAGGCCATCAGCAGTCGGTGGTGGACCCCAACTTGTGTATCAGCTGTGGCATTTGTGCCGGGGCCTGCCCCTCCTCGTCGCCCTTCCGCCATGTGGATGAGCTGACTACCGGCATCAGCATCCCGGGCTTCCATATCAAGGAACTGTTATCCCTCACTGAAAACAAGCTGAGCGAGCTGGGCACTGACGAACCGCGCATCATGGTCTATGGCTGTGACCATGGCAGTGTGGTCGACAGCATGGCATCCAACAGTGTCGCCTCTATCAGCATGCCTTGTACGGCGCTGGTACCCCCGGCCTTTATCGACTATGTACTGCGCAAGGAACTGGCCGAAGGCGTGATGATCAGTGGCTGTTGTGAGGGAGACTGCCATTACCGGCTGGGTAATGAATGGATGGACCAGCGCTTCAGCAAGGAGCGCATGCCAATATTGCGCACCCGGGTGCCCCGGGACAAGGTCCGCATACGCTGGTTGGGCGAGCAGGGTACGAAGCAGTTGGGACTGGAGGTAAAGGAGTTCCAGGCACACTTGCTGGAGAATGTGCAGGCTGATGTACAACTGGATCTGGTGAAAATAGCGGAGGCAAGCAATGGATAAAGCCGTTCACTACCTGGCCCAGGCTCTGATGTATGCGCTGTTTTTTGTGCCGCTGGTGTACATCTCACACCTGCCCACCCATCACCACATGGACGATGATGTAGCCGTCCTGAAAGTCGCTATACGCCACCCGGGAAAGATTATCGGCGAATGTACGTCTGTTATTGCGGGAGAGGGCCACGGCATGCGCCCCGCCGCCATGCAGCGGGTTACTGAAATCTGCCCCCGGGAGCGATCACCTCTGCAGTTGGAGTTGATCATTGATGGGGAAACCCTGTACCACGCGACAATTCCCGCAACGGGCCTGCACAGTGATGGCATCTCAAGCATGTACCAGCAATTCACTGTACCAACCGGTCCCCACCACTTGCAACTACGGATGAACGATGACGTGGCGGTGGATGGCTATACCTGGCAGCTCGATCAGGATATCGAGCTACAACCGGCCCAGGTGATGGTGGCCAACTTCAAAGAAGGATTCAGGTTACAGTGACCCCGGAACAGGATTACAGCATTGAGGTGCCGCAAGACTCCCGGCGCCAGCTGGCTCTGGGCTGGCTGTGGCTGTGTGTGCTGGCACTGCTGGGCGCCGGTGTATTTTCGTTGTTGCTGGTGCTGTCACGCACACCCTATATATCGGAAATCATTCCCTGGATCGATTTTTTCCACTCGGCGCTGGTGGTCCATGTGGATCTGTCGGTGCTGGTGTGGAGCCTGGCCTTCGGCGGCATCCTGTGGAGCCTGAACCAGCGCCCGGGTACGGCCTGGCTGGCCTGGACCGCCCTGCTGCTGGCCTGCCTGGGCTCAACCATCATCATCCTGTCGCCCTTTGTGCACGACGCCCAGCCCCTGATGAGCAACTATGTACCCGTACTGCAGCACCCCCTGTTCTTTAGTGGACTGCTGCTGTTCGCCCTGGGTTTTACTCTGCTGGTGCTGAACAGCATGATATTCATGGCCCCTGTCGGCCCCTGGATGAGCGGCCGTGGGGCTTTGCGCTTCGGCCTGAACGCCGCCGCCGTATCCGCGGCGGTGGCCCTGATCTGTTTTGTCTGGTCTTACATCCAGATGCCTGACTACCTGCTGGGCCAATCTTTTTTTGAACTGTTGTTCTGGGGTGGCGGCCATGTATTGCAGTTCACCTATACCCTGTTGATGCTGGTGTGCTGGTTGTGGTTGTCTCGCGCCGCGGGCCTGCAACTACCTATTACCCCGCGTGTGGCCCTGGTCATCCTGTTTGTGGGCCTGGCCTGTGTCTTTGTTTCACCACTGATCTACCTGGCATTTCCCATCACCTCCCTGGAACATGTGGAGTTGTTCACCTGGCTGATGCGCTGGGGGGGCAGCCTGGCTACTCTACCCCTGGCCCTGGCGGTGATTATCGCCCTGCTGCGCTACGGAGGTGCGACCCAACAGGAATGGCTGGCACGCTCCGCGCTGCAATGCTCGTTGTTCCTGTTCGGCATTGGCGGCATGATCGGCTTCCTGATCTCCGGCAGCAACGTCACCATCCCGGCCCACTACCATGGCTCTATCGTGGGTGTGACCCTGGCGTTGATGGGGGTCTGCTACCTGTTGCTACCACAGCTTGGCTACCCCCTGCGCAACATGAAAATGGCTATTTGGCAGCCCGTCGTCTACAGCGGCGGCCAACTGATGCACGTGGGCGGTTTAGTCTGGTCTGGTGGTTACGGCGTACAGCGCAAGGTGGCAGGGGCGCAGCAAGACCTGGATTCCATCGAGCGCGTACTGGGTATGGGCCTAATGGGATTCGGGGGGCTGGTTTCCTCCATCGGTGGCCTGCTGTTCCTGATAGTCGTGTTGCGGGCTCTCACCCGGCCCAAGCAGGGTGCGCAGCAAACTGAAGGTCGGCAGTGACAGTGCCAGGATGATCACAAAGAAAATGATATTACGTTGTGGCAGGGGCTCACCGTGCATCTTTTCCAGCATGGTCAGTAACTGACCAGTAGCCACGTAGAGCACAATACCGACCACCGTAAAGAGAATGATATCCACAACAGATCCCCCTGTTTTTTTACTTGAGGGGATGGTGCAGCAAGCGGAGTGACAAGGCAATGATACGCAACAAAAAAAATGACATGCGAGGCTGGCAACGGGGATTATTGTTGCCGGCGATAGTGCTGGGGATAGCGCTGCTGGCGGCCTGTGGCGAGCAACGTTTCGAGGCGCAGAAAGCAAAGGCCTTTACCCTGCCACTGCTCGATGCCTCTGACGGTTTGTCACTTGCGGACCACCGGGGTGACGTGGTGTACCTGACCTTCTGGGCCTCCTGGTGCGAACCCTGCCGCCAGGAAATGCCCTACCTGGCTCAATTGTGGCAGCGCCACCACGGAGCGGGCCTGCAGATCATAGGCATCAACGTGGATGAAGATGTTGCCGCGGCGCGGCAGTTTGCCGAGGAGCACGATCTGCCCTTCCCCCTGGTACAGGACGTAGGACGCAAGGTGAGCCAGCTGTACCGCGTGCCCGGCTTCCCGACCCATTTTATCGTGGATCGTCAGGGCAGGATTCGCTTCTCCGGGCTCGGTTTCAACCTGGCCGATGTGGCGGCCGTCAGCCAGGAAGTGGAGACTTTATTGCAGGAGTCAGTCGATGCAGCAGATTGATGCCGCTCAGTAGCAGCCCCGCGGCGAGCGCATTGTGTAGCGTCACCATCAGCAGAGGCAGGTGTAAGTAGATCATGCCGACCCCGACAATGATCTGGCTGACGGAAAACACGGACAGGGCCAACAGCGTAGTGGCCAGCACTGGCTCAGGTCTCAGTTTACGCACCATCCAGGCCAGATAGGCCGCTGTGAGCAGGGCGAACAAACGATGCGCCATGCTGAGCAAGCCCAGTGAGTCGGCTCGCACGGCCTGCCCGGAACTGTCCAGGTCAATCTTGCGCATTGGATTGAACACATCGGCTGCCTGTTCCGTCATCAAAGCCGCCCCATCGCATGCCAACAGGCCGGGACAACTGGCGGAGGCATAGTTGGCGCTGCTCCACCCCCCCAGCACGATTTGCGCTATCACCAGGCACAGCGCAACACGCGCCGGTGACCGGTAGCCATTGGCCTTCTCGGGTATCTTCACCGCGCCGTCCGTATCGCGCTGCAATAACCACCACAACAAGCCCAGCAGCGCCATGCCACCCAGCAGATTACCCATGGTAATCAGCGGATTACTGCGTGTCGGGGTGTAGTAGCCCAGCAGGGAGAGAAATACAGTGATGCCAAAGATGGCCAGCGGCACCCCCAGGCCGGTGGCGCGCGCCTTGCCCTGGCGCAGGGCAAGCACAAAGATGACCACAATGAACAGGCCGAGAGTACTGGCGATATACCGATGCGCAACCCGTGCACCGTAGTGTGCCATATCCCGCCCGCCAGCGGTGAGTACGGTAACGCCCTTTTTCTCCAGATTCGGATTCAATCGGGCATAACAGGCCGGCCAGTCGGCACAACCGATACCGACTTCCGCCAGGCGAATATAGGCGCTGAGGATAACGGTCAGTAACGTCAGGAAAAGCGACAGGGTGACAAGCGAGCGAAAAATTACTGCAAACTCCTGCGATTGTGAATGGGCCAAGAATATACAATCACCGGCGAAACACAAGTGGGGC
>QNFR01000101.1 GCA_003646405.1 Gammaproteobacteria bacterium | reverse complement strand
TGGGTGATGTCTCGGGCAAGGTGACGAGAATCAACATGCGGGCGACCACGGTGCGGGACTTCGACAGACGGGAGTTGCTGGTTCCCAATAAGGAGTTCATCACGACTCAGTTGTTAAACTGGTCACTGTCGGACCAGGTTACAAGGAGAATTCTGGAAGTGGGGGTCGCCTATGGTACCGATATGGACAAAGCGATGGCCATCGTGCGCGATGTGGCGATGGCGCACCCGCTGGTTCTGGTGGACCCGGAATCCATCATTACCTTTGAGGAGTTTGGTGACAATAGCCTGCTTATCAGCTTGCGTTTTTTCCTGGACCAGTTGGAGCAGCGCATCATAATAGCCAGTGATCTCAGGCTGGAGATCAACCGTCGCTTTAATGAGGCGGGTATTGTGGTGGCCTTCCCGCAGCGGGATATACACTTTGATGCCAGTGAACCCCTGGCGATCACAATGGTGGAGGCCTGATTTGCCCCCTCCGTGCGCGCGGTGCCAACCCAGTGTGCGATAATCGCCATCATGGCCTCCGTCGCCATGGCAGAGGATGGTGTTACGGGTGGTTATCCCGACATTGCGGGGGATCACCGGCGCGGTTACAGGGCGGCATTGCGTCCCATGTCCACCAAGGTGCAGGCTTCGGCAAGACCCCCGGATTTGGCAACGGCCGCAAATGCCCGCAATTGCTTAATGGTTACATTTATTTGAAATACCCATGAATTTTTAATGAAAATATATTTGATAAATGTAAAGGGTTGTAGCAGGCTACACACTCTGAACTTATCGGCGGTGCCGCGCGCAGTGATAGCGCTCTGCGCCGCCTCATTTTTCCGAGCCCGCGTGCGGGCCATACCCAGGAGACAAGCATGTCCGGTTTCGACAAGGTAGTGAGTAGCTACGAAGAGGCGATGGAAGGTCTGGAAGATAATATGACTGTCCTCGCCGGTGGCTTCGGCCTTTGTGGCATTCCAGAAAATCTGATCGTGGAAATCAGGCGCAAGGGCACCAAGGGCCTGACTATCGTGTCGAATAACTGCGGCACCGAGGCGTTCGGTCTGGGTATGTTGCTAATCGATAAGCAAATCAAAAAGATGGTTGCTTCTTATGTCGGCGAAAACTCCATGTTCGAGGCACAGATGATGAGTGGCGAGTTGGAAGTGGAGTTGACGCCACAGGGCACGCTGGCGGAGAAAATGCGCGCAGGTGGTGCCGGCATTCCCGCCTTTTATACAGCCACCGGTTACGGCACACTGGTGGGAGAAGGCAAGGAAGTACGCGAGTTCGACGGTCGCCCCTACATTATGGAAGAGGCCATTCAGGGAGACTTTTCTATCGCCAAAGCATGGAAAGCCGACCGCTACGGCAATTTGATGTTCCGCAAGACAGCCCGGAATTTTAATCCGATGGTGGTCACGGCCGGTAAGATCGCTGTGGTGGAAGTGGAAGAAATCGTGGAAGTGGGTGAGCTGGATCCGGACGAGATTCATCTGCCCGGCATTTACGTCAACCGCCTTATTAAGGGCACTTTCGAAAAAACAATCGAACAGCGCACCGTGCGCAGCGCATAGGAGAATTTGGCAATGGCCTTGACCAGAGAACAAGTGGCGCAGCGCGTCGCACAGGAGTTTCATGACGGCTACTACGTCAACCTCGGTATTGGCATCCCCACGCTGGCGGCCAGCTATATTCCGGACGGTATAGACGTTATGCTGCAATCGGAAAACGGCCTGCTCGGCATGGGTCTTTTTCCGCTGGATAATGAGGTGGACGCCGATCTGATCAATGCCGGCAAACAAACGGTGACCATGGCCAGGGGCGCCTCCTTGTTCTCCTCCGCGGAGTCTTTCGCCATGATTCGGGGCGGCCATGTGAACCTGACCGTTCTGGGTGCTTTTGAGGTGGATTGTCAGGGCAACATAGCCTCCTATATGATCCCCGGTAAGCTGATAAAAGGTATGGGTGGTGCGATGGATTTGGTGGCTGGTGCCGACAATATCATCGTTACCATGACCCACGCTTCCAAGCACGGCGATTCAAAGCTGCTGGGCGAATGCACCCTGCCGTTGACCGGCAGGGGGTGTATCAAGCGCGTACTGACCGATCTGGCGCTGCTGGATATTGCAGACGGGAAATTTATCCTCAGGGAACGCGCCCCCGGTGTTAGCATTGAAGAAATTGTGGAATTGACCGCCGGTGAACTGGTGGTGCCCGGCGATGTGCCGGAGATGGATTTTTAGTGTCGGGTTTATAATGTAAGCACCGCGCAGCTACCTGTTGTCATACCCGGGCATATTGAGTGCTGCCGCAGGGAATTGCTCGCAGGTTTTCTGCCATGTAAATGCGTGGGGTTGCAACCGGGCATGGCAGAAACTCGTGGACGCAACGGGACATATCTACCGTCACCTTCACGCAGTGCCATTCAGACCCGACCATCTGTTCAAAGGAGTAAAAAGTGAGTCTACGTGAAGTAGTCGTACTGAGCGGTGTACGCACCGCGATAGCAGATTTTGGTGGCAGTTTGAAAGATGTACCGCCTACGGAGTTGGCGGGCCGGGTGATAGCCGAAGCGGTCAAACGATCTGGCCTGGCCAGCGAAGATATTGGTCATTGTGTGATGGAAGACCCCATGATGGGCGCGCTCACCTGCCCCATTGGTGACACCCACATGGGCGTGACCGCTGAAAACCTGGCAGAGAAATACACTATCAGCCGTGAAGAGCAGGATGAACTAGCGGCGCAAAGCCATCGCCGCGCCCAGCGCGCCATCGAGGAAAATCGCTTCGCCGGGCAAATTCTGCCGATCGAACTGAAGACCCGCAAAGGTGTGACGGTGTTTGAGCAGGACGAGCATGTGTGCTTTGACTGCAAGGCCGAAGACCTCGCCGAATTACGCCCGGCTTTCATCAAAGAGGGCACTGTCACCGCTGCCAACGCGTCCGGTATCAACGACGCCGCGGCCGCGCTGGTGCTGATGGAAAAAAGTGCGGCACAGGCCAGAGGCATGAAGCCCATGGCCAGGCTGGTGGGTTATTCGCTGGCGGCGGTTGATCCGGCATTATGGGTATCGGGCCGGCGCCTGCGGTGCGCCAGCTGATGGAAAAAACAGGTGTCAGTATCGAGGAAGTGGATATCTGGGAAGCCAATGAAGCTTTCGCGGCACAGGCCTTGTCGGTCATCAAAGAGCTTGGCCTGGACCCAGAAAAGGTCAATCCCAATGGCTCCGGTATCAGCCTTGGGCACCCGATTGGTGCGACAGGCGCGCTGATTACGGTCAAGGCGCTCTTTGAGCGGTGTGAATAAGCGGGTGCAAATACATTACGACCGGCAGATCGCCGCCTGGCTTATTCTTTGCGCCGCGGTCATTTTTGGCATGATAGTGTTGGGCGGTGTCACCCGCTTGACGCACTCCGGACTTTCCATGGTGGAGTGGAAGCCACTGATCGGTATTATCCCTCCCCTGTCGGAACAGGCCTGGCTGGAAGTCTTCGAGAAGTACAAGCAGTTTCCCGAGTACCAGAAAATCAACCAGGGTATGAGCCTGGATGGCTTCAAAGCTATTTTTATGTACGAATACCTGCACCGGGTGCTGGGGCGGTTGATCGGCATCATCTTCCTGCTGCCCATGCTGTATTTCACCTTCAGGCGCCGGGTCAGGCCCGGCCTGATGCCCAAACTGCTGATCCTGTTTCTTATGGGGGGACTGCAGGGCTTATTGGGTTGGTATATGGTCAAGAGTGGCCTGGTTAACAACCCACACGTCAGCCAATACCGGCTGACCGCCCACCTGGGGGTGGCTGTAGCTATCTACGCCTATATGCTGTGGGTAGCCTTCGACTTGCTATTCCCCGCGCAGGCTGTGCACAGTCAAGCAGTCGGGCGTTATGCCCGCTGGTCACTGGCGCTGGTGGCCCTGGTGTACTTGATGATTCTTTCCGGTGGTCTGGTGGCCGGCACCCGCGCCGGTTTTGCCTACGACACCTGGCCTCTGATGGGTGACTCATTCATCCCACGCGGACTCTACGCGGGAACGCCTGGCTGGCTGGATGCCTTCGAGGACATTACCACCATCCAGTTCAATCACCGGATGTTTGCCTACCTGTTATTTATTCTGCTTAACGGTTTTGCTTTGCTGGTGTATCGCAGTGCCGTTGGTGGCCATGCGAAACTGGGCGTGGGCCTGTTAGTGGTAGTACTGTTGGTGCAGGTGACTCTGGGGATTAGCACGCTGTTGCTGCATGTACCGGTGGCCGTCGCAGCGGCGCATCAGGGTGGCGCGGTGTTATTGCTCAGTGCCACCGTGTTTATCAGTCATGTACTGGTGCGCCAGCAAGTGTCGGTTTAAAGCTGTGGAGCTGGGGAGTATTTTTACCAGAATTTAGGGGCGGCGTCGTTGTGGCGGCGGCCGTCTTTTTGCCGCCTGTCGCTGGCATTCAGGTCGAAGCGCACATCGCCGCGCCGATCCGCTTCCTGGCGGCGGTCGCTACGACGTTTCTCAGGGCCCTTATACTTCCTGGTATGTAGATCGTCAGGGTCGTATGTGACGGGATTTGTTTCGTACGACCCAAACACGGCTTTATCCGACGGCATGACTCCACCCTCCTGTTTTACTTCGATCAAGCTTAACATGTATTATAGTCTGACTGAAAAAGATGGCCACAGCAGTATCTGACGGCCCCATTTCGGGCCATATCAACCCAATTTGTGAACATGTTCACAGAGTAGGTCGTGTGCTGGCCATGGTGTTAGCGTATTGGTGGGTTTTTCATGAATTCAGCAGCATTGGGTAGGTTAACACCCGGACCGGTAGCCCCATCCATACCGACGTCCTTCAGCGTCGCCCATTCTCCAGCAGTGCGCACACCTTCGCCAATGACAATCACGCCGATGGAGTGACCCACGGTACACAGGTTGCGCAGCAGTGTTTGATTGGCCACATTATTGTCAATATCGCGTACGAAGTTGCTATCCACTTTCAGGTAGTCTACGCCGACGTCATGGAGCTGCCCCAGCTCAGAGAGTTGGTGTCCCATGTGCTCTATACCAATTTTGCACTGGTGCTGTTTAACCCGCGTACACAGGTGTTTAAAGTTAGTGAGGTGACGCAGCGCCATCGACTCTGACACTTCCATCCACAAGTGACTTGCAGCTTCGGCGTGTGTGGACAGGCGATCACTTAGCCAGGGGAGAAAGCTGGTCTCGACAACCGCAGCGACCGACAGGTTGATACAGGTCGGGCGACCCTCTTTCTCGATCATTCGCAGGGCGAGGTCGACTACGTGTCGGTCCAGTTCGCCAGACAATTCCAGCCGGTTGATCCAGGGCAGGAACTGCCCTGCGCTTATCAGATCACCTTTTAATTCCATTCTTACCGGCGCTTCAAGGTGGAGAAGCTTGCCTGCCTTGTCTATGGCGGGGTGGGAGGCCAAAGAGAACTTATGCCCGTGAAACGCCTGCTCGAATATGACGCGCCATCGCGCCATTTGTTCGCGCACTGTCGTTAGCTGGATATCGCCCCTGTTGGCGACATTGATACGTGATTCGCCCTCCTGGGCAGCGTTGAGTAGTGAGCCATCAAGGCGGATCAGCAGTTCGCTGATAGTTTCCCCATGGGTGAACAGGGTGGCTGCGCCCGGTAGTCTGACATCGCTATGCATGCTGCGGTTTTCCAGGATCTCCTGGATTGCCTGTTGTGCCTCACACGCGGGGACTGCCGGCTCCATAGCGCGGGGCGCGAGTAAGACGAAATCAGACCCGTTAAGGCGTGATGCGGCCCACCGGCTGTGTTGGATGACAATGCAATTCAGGGCGTGACCTATGTCTGCAAGCATGCTATCGATCGCTTTACGACCATAAGTCTGGTTGAGTTGTGCCAGGCTGGCCAGCCGGATCAGGATGAGGCTGCCCGTGGAGTTGACATCATCGCTGTGCAGGGCAGCATCCAGTGTCCCCATGAAAGACTCGCGATTCATCAATCCTGTCACCTTGTCAATGTGTGCCTCATGCTGCCACTTTTCCAGGCGTTTGGCCTCCTGTTTCAGCATTTGCTTGATACGCTCCGACAGGCTGTTCATGGCACTGGCAACCTGTTTGAATTCCCTGGTGGATGGCTCGGCTATCGTAATGAAACGCCGATCACCAATGGCCTGGGCTTGCTCTATTACATCATTCAGTGGTTGCAGGATGATTTTTAGCAGGTAACTGCCCAGGCAGCCCGCCGCGATCATAGCGATCAGGAATACCAGCGCCAGCGCGTAGCCAGTATTGCCCATGCCCAACTGTTGCTCCAGATAGCCATTGGCTGCAAGGGTGCCCACCACAAAACTGGCGCCGAACACGAGAGCTAGCAGAATGATGACCGCCAGCCACAGTTGTTTATATAAAGACATGATCAGGCTCCGTTGATTTTCCGGCTCATCCCGGCCCGCCTGCCGTCGCGCGTCGCAGCGGGCGAATTTCCATGATAGGGTTTTCGAGAATTTTCTGGGTCGGCAGAAGTTGTCGGGTAGCAAGCCGGATCCCTGTGTGTCTCGTGAACACCTCCGTGCAGAGTTTAGCCCATTTTTCCCGAAAATCATCGCTTGAATGTCCTGATTTCGGATTAGTCACACAGGTGTTGGTCACACAGGATGTGTAACATCCAGGTGCCTGCTATGATATGAGAGCAGATGAGAAGAGTTGATATCGGACATGCCAGACGAAAATAGTGCGGCCTTGACAGTACCCGCTCCCATAGAAGAAGCCGCCGAGATGTTACAGGCCGCGCCGGAGACTCTGGCGCTGCTGCAATTGTTTGATCGAATGGACGCCACCGCGCCGCTGATGCGCTTGGCCTACGGGGGCAATCGGTCGTAGGTGCACAGCAACTGATGTATACGCCCGGCGATATCCAGCGGCACCTGCTCCCACTCGAAGCGCCAATGCCAATTCCCCTCGGTAGTGCCCGGTGTATTCATGCGATGTTTGCCGTTCAAACCCAGAAAATCCTGCCACGGGACAATGGCGGTATTGGCGGGGGAGGCCATGGCCTGGCCGATCAGCATCCAGGGCATGCCTTCGGTGGGGTTGTTGAAATACTGGTAGACCCTGCCTCGTGTATCGTCAGTGAGACTCTCAAACCAGCCCAGGGTGGTGTCATTGTCGTGGGTGCCGGTGTACACGATATCGCTCTGTGAGTGCCTGTGACTGAGGTACGGGTTTTCCGGATTGCCGTCAAAGGCGAATTGCAATATCAGCATGCCGGGTAGGGCGAAATCCTCGCGCAACGCCTCTACCTCGGCGCTGATCGTACCCAGGTTTTCAGCGACCAGGCACAGGTCCGGGTACTGCTCGCGTACCGCCTGTAACAGCTCTCTGCCGGGCGCGTGCACCCACCTCCCCTCTTTTGCGGAGGTGGCGCCGGCTGGAATTTCCCAGTAGGCCTCAAGCGCGCGGAAATGATCTATACGCGCGATATCAAACTGGTGCGCCGCCGAGGCAAAGCGCTGCAGCCACCACTGGAAGCCGGTGTCGTGCATCAACTTCCAGTTGTACTGGGGGTTGCCCCACAGCTGCCCCTCGCTGGAAAAATAATCCGGCGGTACCCCGGTGACTGTTACCGGGTCGCCGTGTTCGTCCAGATCGAACAGCTCCTGGTGCGCCCACACATCGGCACTGTCCTGGTGCACATAGATAGGCATATCCCCGAACAGCAGTACGCCGTGTTTATTGGCATAGTGGCGCAGTTCACCCCATTGGCAGTGAAATACGAACTGGCGAAAGCGCAGTTCAAAGATCTGCTCGGCCAGCTCTACCGCGCCTTGGTCACAGGCGGTTTGCTCGCATTCGCGCAAGCCTGGTGGCCAGGTAGTCCAGGGCTGGCGCCCCTGGGAATCCCTGAACGCCTGGAAACGCACGTAATCTTCCAGCCAGAAATCGGCTTCTTGCAAGAAGCGC
>QNFR01000100.1 GCA_003646405.1 Gammaproteobacteria bacterium | reverse complement strand
CTTACACCTCTCTAGTTAAGTGCCATGCCCGGCACACACGCTTCAAGTTGTAGCGCGCGTCAGCGCGTCCATAACCTTGACTTGTTAAATGCTTTACAATGCGCATTAGCATGCGCATAATCGAGCAAATATATTTTCAAGGAGGCAAACATGGAACAACTCTTTGATTTGGACGCCCCGAAAAAGGCGACAAACCTTAGTGTAAACAGCGACTTACTCAGAAAATCGAGAGCACTGGATATAAACCTTTCGGCAACCCTGGAGCAGGCGCTACAGGCCAAGCTTGCAAAAATTGGTGCGGCGGAATGGGCATCCGAGAACAGGAAAGCGATAAAATCGTATAACGACTTCGTCGAAGAGCATGGCTGCTTTGGAGAGGAATACAAAGAATTTTGATGCACCAGTTCGATGTCTATGCCAACCCAAGCAGAGCGACCCGTAAAGCCTACCCTTTCATCGTAGATATTCAAAGTAACGTCATCGCCGAGATTGCAACTCGAATAGTTGTTCCTCTGGGGAAAAAGGCGCATTTCAGAAGTGAAGAATTGAAAGGCCTTACCCCAACGATCACGTACGAGGGAGAAGACTTTCTACTCCTCATACCCCAGATCGCCTCGATGCCCGCAAAGGCCTTGAAAGACCCTATCGGATCACTCAGCCATTTACGAGATGAAATAATCGCTGCACTGGACTTTGCGATCACGGGCATTTAACACTTGCAGCGGCGCGGAAACCGCGCAGCGGTTTTGGCGTCCGGTCCCGTAAGGGGCGTATTGCCTGCTCTTGTTAAGTGGACTCTAGCTAGTCATCGAAGGCCTCCGCCACCGACTTGTAAGCAAACTCGTGCAGATATGTGTCTTCGTCTATAGAGAGTAAGCTGCCTTGAAAGTTGTCGAACGAAATTCTCGGGTTGAAGTCCGTACGATTGTGTCTGATTTCACCTTGATCGTGCCGTCAGGGTAAGGGCGACAAGGATAGGGTGACTCTGTTGCCACATATTTTGAATGAGCCACTGCAGCAGCAAATCACCAAGGAGTTACGAACTCGCTATGTTTCACTTGGCATGAAAACCAACACTACAATTCGAGTCAGGACTGAATGGCACCTCTTATTAAGTACATGGCAGATTCTGACGGCACTCACTTAAAACCAACGTGGGTACGTCCCGCTGGCGGTGAGCGGCTCACCAAACCATAGACACAGGCGGCGGCGCCTGCGCCAGTCCCCACCACAGACCCAGGGCAACTGTGATGACGACCACCACGGCCCACCACCACGAAACTGGCGTCGCCGTGCCTTCCCGCCCGGGGGCACTGCCCCTGAACATCGCCTGTAATAATTTCTCCTTGAGGTGTAGCTGGTGATACAGCACCGCTATAATATGCAGGAAAACCAGGGCTATAAGGACGTTGAAAACGATCTCATGCACCAGCCCCATAGCGTCTCGAAATCCGGAGTTGACCGCATAATAAAGCGGTCCGAAAAACAGCACATCATCGCTGTTAAACAAACCGCTGACGGCCTGGGTCAGCAACAGCAGTAACAGGGCGAGTACAGACCAGCCGCCCAGAGGGTTATGGCCGGCGCTGTCGCCGCCCTGCCCCTTTATATAGGCCAGGACTTTCGCCGGCCCCACCACAAAATCGGTGAAACGAGAATGGCGGCTGCCACACAAGCCCCAGGCAATCCTGCTGATTACCAGCACGATTACGGTGTAGCCCAGCCACTGATGAATACCGTAGTTTTGACTTTCGCCGCTCCACCAGGACAACAGCAAGCAGCAGACAATAAGCCAGTGGCACAGGCGAGTGGGCAAATCCCACAGTGGTTTTATGCCCCGCTGCATAAGGCTCAGCTACCCTATAAGCTGATCAGTGACGGAATATCAGCAGGCACATCCCGATAAACATATTCCCAGTGCTTGCCGTTCAGTATGGCGCGGTGCCGCGCACCCTCGGTGGAAGCATCAGCGCTGTCATAACCGGCATCACCACGAAACATCACCGCTCTGCGACCTTTATCATCGCCGACGACCGGTAATACCTCCGGCACCGGACTGTCGCGCTCTACTGCCACCATCTGCGCTACGGTGTCATAGCCGACGAGCCCACGCAGGGTAATGTAGGTAGGGGGCAGCATAGCGAGTTCACCCACTTCGTGCTCCGCTATCGCGTCGCGGACGCCGATCCACCGGGAGTCGTGAATCTCCCCACCGTCGATGACCACTTCGTCATCCGCTGCCAGGGGCGCCGCATATATCCAGGTGGAAAAACGCTTTGGTTCCACCACCGGGGTGATCCAGTGACTCAACAACACCATGTCCTCGAGGTGAGGCAACAGACCGGACTCTTCCTGCGCCTCACGCGCCGCGGCAATACGCGATGCGGCGACCACATCATCCCCCACCCCATCGAAATCTTCAGGGTCCAGGGCGCCACCGGGAAACACCCATAAACCACCCGCAAAAAACAGGGCTTTATTGCGCTTTAGCAGCAGGGTTTCCAAGCCAGAATTGGCGTCGCGCAACAGGACGACCGTGCTGGAAGGGCGGGCTTCTGGGACATCTGACATAACAACTTCCACTATAAAAATACAAAGGCAGTAAGCGGCCTGCAGTGTACCAGCCCGCCCGGGGAAATATCAGGTCCGGGGGGTGGACATACCCAGGTCATAACCCAACTGCCGGGCCTGTGCCCGGGCCTGCTCCATGGATTTATCATCCCTGCTGGCGACCCACAGGTTGGTACAGCGAGTGCCGGAGCGGCAGAAAGCCAGCACCGGGCGCAACGTATCATCCAGCAGACTGCGCATTCGCCCGAAGTCGGGGCCAGGGAAATTACCCGCTGTGATCGGCAGGTAGTAATATTCCAGGCCGGCGGCCTGCGCCGCGGCGGCGATATCCGCACTGGCAGGCTGGCAGGCTTCCTCACCGTCAGGACGGTTGTTGACCAACACCTGGTAACCGGCAGCGGCGATGTCGGCGACATTTTCCGGAGTAATCTGTTCAGAAACAGCGATACTTTCAGTGAGCTTGACGATTTTCATGGGTGTTCCTCCGTGAACAGGTGTTATACCAGAACCGGCGATCCCGCTCCAGCTGAGGTATCGCGTACTCATCAGTGTACGCAGGGCGGGCAGGCGTTAAACAGTCAATGCAGTCACGCCTTCCCACAGCAATTTGACGCCAACCACAACCAGAAAAAAACTGATCACGGAATAATAAAACGATGAGGTGGAGCGCTTAACCAGGAAGTGTCCTAGTTTGACCCCCAATGGCGCCAGGGGTACAAGCACCAGCGAGTACAACAGATTGTCGGCGGTAAATTGGTTCAGAAAATAGTAGGGAATCAGTTTTACCGCATTAACTACAGCAAAAAAAATGGCGGCAGTACCGGCGAACAGCAGGGGAGACAACTGTTTGGGCATCAGGTACATGGTGAATGGCGGACCACCGGCGTGGATACTGAAACTGGTAAAGCCAGTAAGGGCACCAAACAAACCGCCGCTCAGTCGATGGTGTTCCCTACTCGCCCGTGACTGCAACCCCAGCAGGCTCTGCACACCGAATGCCAGTGATATCACACCAATAAGAACCCGCATGTAATGCTCGTTCATCACCTCGGCGGTAAAGTAGCCGATAGCGACCCCCACCAAGGCACCGGGCAGCAGTATATGCAAAGCGCGACGGTCAGATATGCCCCAATAGGCCCTCACCGCCAGCACATCCATCACCACCAGTATGGGCAACAAAATGGCGGCCGCCTGGGTAGGCGGCATTATCAATGCCATCATGGGGACAGCCAAAATAGAAACAGCACCACCAAAACCACCCTTGGCAATGCCATACAGCAATACCGCCGGAATACTGGCGAGGTAAAACCAGGGATCAGCGAGCA
This sequence comes from Gammaproteobacteria bacterium, assembly GCA_003646405.1. Classification (GTDB taxonomy): domain Bacteria; phylum Pseudomonadota; class Gammaproteobacteria; order Pseudomonadales; family Halieaceae; genus JBALVO01. Next base: position 4,033 of record QNFR01000100.1, on the reverse strand, counting down.
AGGGTTTTCACCGTCAGCTTCTCAATCGACCAAACCGAATTCATGGCGCAGGACATCGATAATCTCAGCCCTGGGGTGGTCCGACAATTCGAGGGCGGCGCCTGTGATCTTTTCGGCGAGACTCACATAGGTGGCAGACACGGCCATTAGCACTTCGGTCGGCAGCGCGTTGTCGCTGGCCAGGGCCTGGCGTTCAGGCATGCGGTCCTTGTTCAACAGAATGTCCGGGTCCGGAAAGTGTGAGAGCAGCAGCTGGCGGAAGCTCTCCTTGGAGTTCTCCACCACCCTGCCCTCGCGCAGGGCCGGACCGTCCCAGATGCGGGAGGAATCCGGCGTACCCACTTCGTCCATATATATCAGCTTGTCCTTGCCGGCCTTGTCTGTGACATAGCCAAATTCGAATTTAGTATCCACAAAAACCTGGTCGAGCCTGGCCAACTCCGCGCTGATCACGTCGAAGCCCTCTCGCAACAAAGTTTCATAGCGGTTGACATCGTCGATGCCGCGAAAGTTGAACGCTGCGTAATTGCTATCGATATCACTGCGCGTAATATTCACATCGTCTACTGCCGGCACTCCCGGGATACCCCGCAGAATGCCCTTGCTTGACGGTGTAATCAGCAGCTCGGGCAATTTCTGGTCGCGCTGCAGCCCGTCGGGGATCTCGATTCCGCAGAATTCTCGCTCTCCCTTTTCATAGGAACGCCACATGGAGCCCGTAATGTACTGTCTGGCGATCGCCTCGATCATCACCGGCCTGGCCTTTTGCACAATCCATACCAACGGGTGGGGAATCTCCAGGATATGGCTGTCCGCCAGGCCCTGCTCCCGAAACAACCGGAACCAGTGGTTGGAAATGGCATTCAGGGCGGCGCCCTTGCCGGGCACACCGCGCATACCGCCCTCCCCGTGCCAGATACAATCGAACGCCGATATGCGGTCAGAGATAACCATAATGGCCAGCGGGGCGTCCGCCGCGACATCGTAACCGCGGGCGGCCACCAGGCGTGTGCTATCGGCTGCTGTCAGCCAGTAGACCGAGCGCACTTTGCCACTGTGCACAGGGGCCTCGGTACGAATCGGCAAATCGTCGTTTACAGCCAATACCTTGTCAGCAAGACTCATGTTTTGTGTCCTGTTTTTACTGGATAACCCGGGATAACACCGAAGCCGCAGCCCGGCGTTGGAAAAACAGAATTTTAGCAGAGGAAGTCGCGCTCGGCACCTCCTTAAACAAGCCGCTTCACAGTGGGACATCTACAGCGTACTGGACCTGACCAACCTCAACCAGGATACCGCCGGCTTCAGGCCGAGGACAGCCAGGAATAACCACGCCGCCCCTGTAGCCCGCCCGTATGAATTGCCAGCACGGGTGTCGTGCAATCCCATTCCCCGCATTGCAGGAGCTGATGAAGCGCAAACAACATCTTGCCGGTGTACACGGGTTCCAGTGGCACACCGTGAACATTTTCAAATTCCAGCATGAAATCACGCAGTGCCGTGTTGCTACGGGCAAAACCACCACAGTGATAATCGTGCAGGATTCGCCATTGGGCGACGTCGGTTTTCCCGCAATCCACCAACGCCTGCGTCACGCGCCGCTCAAGATCGCCGGCGCCCTTTAAAGCGGAGATACCTACTACTTCATAGCCGCTGCCAAGACCGGCGGCGATACCGGCCAGCGTGGTGCCGGTCCCAACCGACAGGACGATACGCCCGGTTTGGGGCGCAACGTCCTTCACCAGGCCGGCTATCACCATACATCCCCGTGCACCTTCTGCATTGGCTCCTCCCTCTGGAATAACCAGACAGGGAGCAAATCGATCCTTAATTTGTTGCAGATACTCGCATTCATTGCGCTGCTGATATTCCGCACGGGAGACGTGGACAAGTTGCATACCCCAGGACCGTGCATCGCGCAACATAGCCGACTCATTAAGTACCGCCTCGCCACGCACAATTCCCACAGTTTCGAGGCCCTCATCGCGCCCCACAGCCGCCAGCGCGTGCAGATGATTGGACCAGGCGCCGCCAAATGATACCAGGCGTGACACGCCCAAACGCTGCGCTTGAGCCAGGTTTTCACGCAATTTAAAGGCCTTATTGCCGGGGGCCGGGCCACCCGTTCGATCCAGCCGCAGCAGCGAGACATTGCCCATGGCAACATCGCATACAGGCATATTGTCCAGGGGGTTCAGTAAATTGCTATTCATGGGCTGGCATTCAACGCGAAGCAAGTAACATGGTGCCGCAACCTACAGTATAAGCGCGACGCTGAAATCACCAAAGATAGGCGCTCGCTAACATGCCAAGTACTTTGTCATCAAACACACGTGCTGCTACAGAATTCGATAATCCGTAACAAACATGCAAGGGTAATAAGTGCTCTTCTCTTGGGTGGCAGTACCTTGCAGCAGGTGCGTCAGCCCACTCAATCAATCGTCTCTCCCGTTCCGGTGGAGGAATATTATTATTGGTACACGTATGGGCAAGCCAATCCTCGAATGCTCTATTTTTGGCATCCATCACGCCATCACTTTTCGACAAAAAGGCGTCCATATTGTGGAACGATAATCCCGAGCCGACGATCAGCACGTTTTCCTTTCTCAAATCTGACAATGCCTTGCCAATATTGATATGTGTTTGTGGGTCCAGATTGTTGATAAGCGATAATTGCACACAGGGAATGCTTGCAGCCGGATACATCAACTTCAAAGGAACAAATAGTCCATGATCAAAACCACGGTGATCATCCATTCTCGCCTCAATACCCGCCTTTTCCAATAAGCCAAAAATCCGCTCAGCAAGAATCGGGTCACCCGCTGCCGGGTACTCGACATCGTATGCTTCATCGGGAAAGCCGTAATAGTCATATATTAGCGAGGGCGATTTGCCACTCGTTATTGTGGCAACTCCCTCCTCCCAGTGAGCACTGATTACCAGAATTGCGGACGGCTGCCCCAAGTTTGCCGTTATAGCGCCGAGGAAATCGACCATGACCTGGTGACCTGCATCACCAAGCAGCGGCAAAGGGCCCCCGCCATGAGGAATAAACAAGACCGGGCTCATCAGGATAAACCCACGTTATTTTTCGCCAGCACCTGCTCGGCGCGATAACTGGAGCGCACAAAAACGCCTGAGACGACTTCCAGAAAACCCTTCTCCAGCCCCCGCCGGCGATGCTCCTCAAACTCCTCGGGTGTCACGTAGCGGTCTATGGGGTAGTGATTGGCGGTGGGCTGCAGGTACTGGCCAAGAGTCAGGATATCGACCCGGGCGGCTCGCAGGTCATCCATGCACTGCAGAATCTCCTCGTCGGTCTCACCCAGCCCCAGCATCAGGCTGGTCTTGGTCAGGCCGTCCGGCCGGTGCGCCTTGGCATGAGCCAGGACCTCCAGAGTCTGCTCGTAAGTCGCGCGGGGATCGCGCACCGGGTGGGTCAGGCGCTTCACGGTTTCAATATTCTGGGCGAACACTTCGATGCCGGAATCCACCACCGTCTCCACGTCTTTGAGGTTGCCCAAAAAATCCGGGGTCAGGGCCTCCACCGCCGTATCGGGGTTTTCTTCTTTTATCCGTTTGATGCAGGCGGCGTAGTGCCTCGCTCCACCATCGGGCAAATCATCCCGGTTGACCGAGGTCAGCACCACGTATTTCAAATTCATCAGCTGTACGGAACGGGCCGTATTATCCGGCTCATCCAGGTCCAGCCAACCTTTGGGGTTGCCGGTGTTTACCGCACAGAAGCGACAGGCGCGAGTGCACACATCACCCATCAACATGATGGTGGCGGTGCCCGAACTCCAGCACTCACTCATATTGGGGCATTTGGCCTCCTCACAGACTGTGGCCAACTTGTGCTGGTGCACGATGTCCTGCACTTTTTCGTAGGTAGCGCCACCGCGCACCTTGATGCGCAGCCAGTCGGGCTTGCGCAGGCGCTGCCCGGCACCGCTACTGGCCTTGATGCCGTCCTTGATAGCGGCAATGCCCTTGTCGTTGACGAATTTCTCGCCACTGGAGACATCCACTG
>QNFR01000099.1 GCA_003646405.1 Gammaproteobacteria bacterium | reverse complement strand
GACCAGGCACCCACATCGCTCCAACCGCAATCCAGGGACACAACGGCTCCCGCATCGGTCTTCTCCATGACTGCATAATCGATGCTGTCACTGGGGCACTCATCGAACGCCTGTGCGTCGGGTCGCACAAAATCGAGGTCTACGCCGGCCTTATCCATAGCCCGCTGGCAGCAGGCGAGAATTTCCGGCGCGTGCTCCCCCAACTGCTCGAGATAGGTCGCCGCACGCAACAGAAACATACCGCTGTTCCACAGGTAACTACCACTGTCCAGGTAGGCTTGCGCTGTGACTGCATCCGGCTTTTCGACAAAACGCTCCAGGTCGTAGAGATCGGCCTCCAAAGCGGTGCCACACTTGATATAACCGTAACCGGTTTCCGCACAGGTGGGCACCACCCCAAAGGTCATCAGTCGGCCCTGCCGGGCCAGGGGCATGGCCTTGGCTACCGCCTCGACGAAAGCATCGACATTCTGAATCAGGTGGTCTGCCGGCAGCACCAACAGCAGTGCCTCGGGGTCTACTGTGATGACTTGCAAGGCGGCCAGCGCAACCGCCGGTGCCGTGTTGCGCCCCTGAGACTCCAGAATAATCGCGCCTGCCTGCAGATCCACCTGGCGCAGTTGCTCCGCGACCATAAAGCGGTGCTCTTCATTGCACACGACTATCGGGGCGCTTTCTTCCAGCCCCGAGGTGCGCCGTAAGGTTTCCTGCAACATGGACAGCTCACCCGCCAGTGGCAGGAACTGCTTGGGATGCGCTTCGCGGGAAACTGGCCATAGCCGGCTGCCAACGCCGCCGGAAAGGAGTACAGGTGTTAACATCTAATTCCTTTGTCACCGGCCACAATGGCGATGAATAGTTGATAATACCCAGCACCCAGCGCGCCGAGTATACGGTGGACTCCATGGTAGCCGAAGGCAATATTTTTGGCCAGCAAAGCGCTGGACTTGTGGCCCCCAGCTATTAGAATGGTCACGTTCGTCAGCGCCCTGCGCCATATGGGGTGACGCGCGCGTTTCATCTCGGGTGCAGCATCACCCCTATCGAGGCAACATTGGAAAATTTATGACCGGAAAAAACGCATACTCCAAGGACGAATTGATCGCATGCGGTAATGGCGAACTGTTCGGCCCGGGTAACGCCCAGCTTCCCACTGACAATATGTTGATGATAGATCGCGTTGCGCATATCAGTTCAGAGGGCGGCACCTACGGCAAAGGCGAGGTCGTGGCGGAACTGGATATTCACCCGGACCTGTGGTTTTTCGCCTGTCACTTCCCGGGGGACCCGGTCATGCCCGGCTGCCTGGGACTGGATGCCATGTGGCAACTGGTAGGATTTTTCCTGGGATGGCGCGGCAATCCGGGGCAAGGACGCGCCCTGGGCTGCGGCGAGGTGAAATTCAGCGGACAGATACTGCCCAGCGCGTCCAAAGTGGTCTATAACATTAATATGAGGCGCGTGATCGAGCGCAAGCTGGTCATGGGTATCGCCGAGGGCAGTCTCTCCGTGGATGGCAAGGAGATCTACACGGCGAAAGACCTGCGCGTTGGCCTTTTCACATCAACGGAGTCCTTTTAGACCTATGGACAAAAGAGTAGTAATCACCGGGCTGGGCATCGTTTCCTGTCTGGGCAACGACGCTGTATCAGTCACCGAATCCCTGTACGAAGGCCGCTCCGGCATCAGTACGCGCCAGGAACAGATTGACATTGGCATGCGCTCCCATGTGGCCGGCGCCCCGGACATAGACATCGCCGAACGCATCGACCGCAAGCAGTTGCGGTTCATGGGAAACGCCGCAGCCTACGCCTACATCGCGATGCAACAGGCCATAGCAGACTCGGGACTGCCTGAGGCAGACGTGTCCCATCCGCGCACTGGCATCATAGCGGGCTCTGGCGGGGCGTCCTCCTCCAATCAGACTGATGCATCTGACATCATGCGCGAGCGCGGCTTGCGACGTGTCGGCCCTTACCGTGTCACCCAGACTATGGGCAGTACCGTATCCGCCTGTCTGGCCACCCCTTTCAAAATCAAGGGGATAAACTATTCCATCTCTTCGGCCTGCTCCACCAGTGCTCACTGCATCGGTAATGCGACGGAGCAGATCCAGCTGGATAAACAGGACGTGGTGTTTGCCGGTGGCGGTGAGGAATTACACTGGTCGCTGAGTTGCCTGTTCGACGCCATGGGCGCTCTGTCCACCAAATACAACGACACGCCTGAACGCGCCTCCCGGGCCTATGACGCCAACCGTGACGGTTTCGTTATCGCTGGCGGCGGCGGTATGCTGGTGGTTGAAGAACTGGAACACGCTAAAGCCAGGGGCGCCAAAATTTACGCGGAAGTGGTTGGTTACGGCGCCACGTCTGACGGATACGACATGGTGTCACCTTCTGGCGAGGGCGCGGTGCGCTGTATGCAGCAGGCGCTGGCCACTGTGGACGGAGCAATAGACTATATCAACGCGCACGGCACCAGCACGCCGGCGGGAGATATGCAGGAGTTGAAAGCGGTGCGGCAGGCCTATGCGGAGCGGGACCACATTCCGGTAATCGGCTCTACCAAATCGCTGTCGGGGCACTCTCTGGGCGCTGCGGGTGCCCAGGAAGCTATATACTCACTGCTTATGCAGCAAAAAGGGTTTATTGCGGCTTCGGCAAATATCGAGGAACTGGATCCGGAGGCGGATGGTTTGCCTATCGCGATCAACCGTCACGACAATGTCGATTTGCAGCGTGTGATGTCTAACAGCTTTGGCTTTGGCGGGACTAACGCGTCTCTGGTTTTTCAGAAGTACACCGATTAAGCCTGGTGTCATTCCCCGCGGTGCGGGAGCAGTGGGACTATCTCGCCAGCGAATCCAGTGGAATCACCTCCACTAAATCACCTTCCGACACTGTAGTCCCGGGTGGAATTACCGCAAACGCATTCGAGTAGCTTACCGAGCTGAGAACGCCTGAACTCTGGTTGGAGAATCTCGTTGCCTGAAGGCCCCCGCTGGTATTTACCAGTGTCACGCGCATGTAATCCTGTCGGCTACCGGGTTTGTCCACGTTGAATGCAGCCCTCGCCTGAAGACGGGGAGATTCTGGTTCGTCGAGTCCTTGCAGTTTAAGTAGAAAGGGTCTGGCGATCAGGCAGAATGTGACAAACACAGAGGTGGGGTTGCCGGGCAGGCCGATGAAGGGTGTATCGCCGATGTGACCAAAGGCCAGGGGTTTGCCTGGCTTGATGGCCAGCTTCCACAGGTCCAGTCGGCCGAGGCGCTCTACCTGGTTCTTGACGTGATCTTCGTCCCCTACAGACACACCGCCTGAGGTGATGACGCAATCGGCGCGAGAAGCGGCATCGCGCAAAGCCCGGGCGGTGATATCGGCATCATCTGCAACAATACCGCCGTCGATAAACTCGAGGTTGAGGCCGCGCAACAGACTGGCCAGGGTATAGCGATTGGAATTGTAAAGCTGCCCGCTGTGCAACTCGCCACTCCCGGGCTCCACCAACTCATCACCGGTGGACAGCACCGCGACACGCAGTGGCCGATAAACACTGACTGTCCCATGACCAATGGAGGCCAACAGCCCGATGTCCTGGGGGCGTAATATCCGGCCCCTCTGGAGAACGGTGGCGCCCCCTGCGATATCCTGTCCGCGGGGACGGATATTCTGTCCCACGCTTACGGGCCCCGCTACGCTGACCATCCCGTCGCGCTCGGTGCAATTTTCCTGCATGACTACGGCATCTGCACCAGGGGGCAGCGGTGCACCGGTAAAGATTCGCGCGGCGGTACCGGGCGCGAGGGCGGAACCGACCACGCCGGCGGGTATGCGCTGGCTCACAGGCAGTGTTTGTCCAGCTTCAGATGCGCGTAGGGCATAGCCATCCATGGCGCTGTTATCGTCACCTGGAACGTCGATAGGGGACACCACATCTTGCGCCAGCACATGACCAGGGGCATCCAGCAAAGGCAACTTGACAGTGTCCTGCACTGGCCTGGCGCTCGCCAGAACCTGCGCCAGCGCCTCTTCCACCGGCAGTAATACACTCAAGCTTCGCGCTCCCGCACTTTGAGTACGCCCACGAAATTACAGGGACCATGGCTACTATCCAATTGCTCGTGGATCAGGCCGGTCCAAGCGGTCTTGCAGGCTCCGGTGGAGCCTGGCATACAGAAAATGACGGTATCGTTGGCGAAGCCGGCCAATGCCCGGGACTGCACGGTGGAGGAGCCGATTTCCTGATAGGACAGGGCCCGGAACACCTCGCCAAACCCGTCGATATCTTTGTCGAACAGGGGGCGTACCGCCTCGGGAGTGGAGTCCCGGCTGGAAAAACCGGTACCGCCGCTAATCAACACCGCATCGATAATATCATCGGCAATCCAGGCTGACAGGACAGCTCTTATACGGTAGACGTCGTCGATGACTATGGTCTTGGCCGCAATACGGTGTCCCGCGGCCGCCAACGCTTCGACCAGATATTGACCGGATGTGTCGTTCTCTTCGGTGCGGCTGTCTGAAACGGTGAGTACCGCTACCGCCAGAGGCTGCGGGCTACTATCGGTGGACTTGGCCATATGGATTTCTCCCTCTTCTATTGATGCTCATAATACCGTTTCACGATATCGGCGATTTCATTGCGCCAGGAAACCTGCTTGATCGCAAAGGTATTACATATTTTGCTGCACTCCAGTACCCTGTTGAGTGGCGCCAGGCCGTCGGGCTCGCGTTCCAATCGCACCACGGCAGGGCTGAACTCGGAAAACTGGGAGGCAGAAGCGAGCAGTGCTTCGGCGAACTCGTAATAGGTGGCACTTTCAGAACTGCAGTAGTTATAAATACCCCAGGGCTCCACTCCGGTGCTCAGTTGATCGAGCAATGCAGACACCACCCTGGCCCCATCGTCTACCGCCACCGGGCAACCACGCAGGTTATTATCCAGCACCAGGCTGCCACCGCGCCCCAACGGACCCAGCATCTGGGTAATCAGGTTGGCTCCTTCATGGGGAAAAATCGGCCCCATACGCAGAATGAGATGACGTTCACAGCTGTCCCGGACCAATTGCTCGGCACTGGCAAGAAGCAGACCAACAGTTTCCTCGTTATCCGGATAATCCTCTTCTGTGTAGGGACGATCCAGCTGGCCTGAGAATACCCTGGAGCTGGACAGGTACAGATAAATGATTTTGGTGCGCTGGCAGGCCTTCGCCACCCAACGACTGCGTTTCAGATCCAACTCCTGAATCTGGTCGCCACTATCGCCCGCTGCCGCCATCCGGGCGTCCACCACGATATCACATTTGGCGCGAACGACAGATTTCTTGGCTTGACGTTCGCTCTTCCAGCGGCAGGCGGCGCGAGACATAAACACCATGTCATGGCGCCCTGAATGCTCCTGGCCTGCGGCCAGCGCCTGCCCCAGAGGAGTGTCCGATCCCAGTATAAGTACCCGCAACGCAGTGGCCTCCGGGCTACCGTCGAGCCATCAAGCGTAGGTACTTCTCAGAATGGTATGTCATCATCGAAATTGCCAAAGTCTCCCCCGGAAGAGCCAGCGGCAGGTGACCCCGCGGCGGGCTCCCCACCGGCAGGGGCTCTTGGCGCCGCGGCCGGAGCGGCCTGGGGCGCACTCTGGCCATAATTATCGGGGGCCTGGTAACCACCACCCTGTCCCGCGCCACGACTGTCCAGCATCTGCATTTCATTACCCACGATCTCTGTGGTATAGCGATCATGGCCTTCCTTGTCCTGCCATTTACGAGTGCGCAGGGAACCCTCCACATAGACCTTGGACCCTTTGCGCAGATACTCACCGGCAATTTCCGCCAAGCGGTTGAAAAACACCACCCGGTGCCACTCAGTGCGCTCCTGAGGTTGCCCGGTCTGTTTGTCTTTCCAGGTCTCAGAAGTGGCGATCGAAATATTGGTAATTGCGGCACCAGCCTGGGTATAACGGGTTTCGGGATCATTGCCCAAATTGCCCACCAGAATGACTTTATTAATACCCCGTGAAGCCATAAAAATTCCTCATTTTATTGCACAATATCAATACAGGATTGAGCAACGAACTATAGCAACCCCCCCGCCGAATTGCGACAGCATTGCCAGTCAAAGTCGATCAAATCACACCGCGAAAACAACCACCGGCTGCGTTGGCATACATCTGTCACGTATCCGGCAGCTGATCCTGCTTCAGCGCAGAGGGTTGGCCGGCGGGCAGAACAATCAACCACCACAGGGCTGCCAATATCAAGCACAGGACTATCAGGGCAGCGAGGCTCATATACTGCAGGATCCAGCCCCCGGCAGCGCCACCGGCAAAGGCGCCAAGAAACTGGCAAGTGGAGTACACCCCCATGGCGGTGCCCTTGCCGCCGGCGAATACCGTCTTGCTGACCAGGGACGGCAGAGTCGCCTCCAGGTAGTTGAAACCCACGAAAAACACCCACAGGCCAAGGTAGAAAATCGCAGTGCTCGAGGTGAAACCCAATATGGCGATAGCGGCGAAAACCAACGCGATACCCAACAGGAAAACCTGGTGCAGGCGCCCGCCGCGTTCAGCAAGGATCATCAGGGGTACCATCCCGACAATAGAGAGCAGTAACGCCGGCAAATACACCATCCAGTGTCGATCACGGTCAATACCCGCGGACTGTTCCAGAAAGCCCGGCACCACCAGGAAGCAGGCCATCAGGATAAAGTGCAGGGTAAATACGCCGAAATTGAGCCGTGCCAGCGCCGGATCCAGAAGGCTGCGTTTAATCAACCCCGCCCTGGCGCCGACATCGCTGTGTTCTGTGCTACTTTGCTGCGGTGTCGGCACCAACAGGATAACGATCGCCACGCCGACAACGGCGAGCAGGGCGGTGAGCCAGAATACTGCAGCCAGACCACCCGCGGCCGCCACCACCGGACCAAGCACAAGCGCCACCGCAAATGACAGACCAATGCTTATCCCCACCATCGCCATGGCCTTGGTGCGCTGCTCCTCCCGGGTCAAATCCGCCACCAGGGCCATAACCGTGCTGGCAATGGCGCCGGCACCCTGCAGGGTACGGCCCAGAACAATGCCGTAAACACTGTCTGCCATAGCGGCAACGATACTACCCAGGGCGAACAACATCAGGCCCCCGATGATCACCGGCTTGCGCCCAACATGATCTGACAGCCAGCCAAAGGGGATCTGTAACAAGGCCTGGGTCAGGCCATAGACACCGAGCGCCAGTCCGATCATGGACGGGCTGGCTCCCGGCAAATCAGCTGCATACAACGCCAACAGCGGCAGTACCATAAACAGGCCCAGCATGCGGAAGCTGTAAAGCAACGCAAGGGAGCCTACTGTGCGCTTTTCCAGCGCTGTCATGGGGTTTTCAGTAATCAAGGGGAATGGTCGCTCAAAATGCGCATATATAGTACCAGTTTTTCCAGCGACAGGACATCCAACAGCACCGATGACAAGCATGATGTTTTTGCCAGGCAGCCTGGCCTGGGCATATACTGTGCTGTTTCGATTCTACAGCTACATCAGAGGCTCTATGGACACCATACAAGTGCGCGGTGCGCGCACCCACAACCTCAAGAATATTGACCTGGATATTCCCAGGGACAAGCTGGTAGTCATCACCGGCCTGTCGGGCTCCGGCAAATCCTCACTGGCCTTCGACACCCTCTACGCCGAGGGGCAGCGGCGCTACGTGGAATCCCTTTCCACCTATGCCAGGCAATTCCTGTCGATGATGGAAAAGCCGGATATGGATCACATAGAGGGCCTGTCGCCGGCGATATCCATAGAACAGAAATCCACATCCCACAACCCCCGCTCCACCGTCGGCACTATCACGGAGATCTACGACTACCTGCGCCTGCTGTTCGCCCGTGTCGGGGAGCCGCGCTGCCCGGACCACGGCCTCAACCTGCAGGCACAGACCGTCAGCCAGATGGTGGATACGGTACTGGCCCTACCCGAGGGCGCCAAACTGATGTTGCTGGCGCCAGTCGTGCGCG
>QNFR01000098.1 GCA_003646405.1 Gammaproteobacteria bacterium | reverse complement strand
GGGTGACAACGTGCAGATGGTTGCGACGTTGATTGCCCCGATTGCCATGGAAGAGGGCCTGCGTTTCGCGATTCGCGAGGGTGGTCGTACGGTTGGCGCCGGTGTTGTGGCCAAGATTATCGAGTAGGATAAACGGGGTTCGGTATGTGGTGCGCAGTGCGCACCCTATGTAGATCGGACCTTACCAGGTCGGGGTTGGGTTTTTGGCTCGAGCCCTGAATGTTCAGCCAGACAGACCAGCCGAACCGCTCGAATAAGTGGTTCGGCTTCGTCGTCTAAGTGAAGGAATTAGGCCAGTAGCTCAATTGGCAGAGCAGCGGTCTCCAAAACCGCAGGTTGGGGGTTCGATTCCCTCCTGGCCTGCCATTATATGGCAGGGGATGGCGTTTAGTGTAGGCGCCGTCTTTTATAAAGGATAGGTTCAATGAGTGTGGAAACAACCGCGAGCCGGTTCGACACGGCCAAGTGGATTGTCGTATTTGCCCTGGTGGCGGTGGCGGTGGTGGGCAACAGTTATTTTGCCGACCAGTCACTGTTGTACCGTGTATTGGGCATTGTCGCGATTGCTGCCGTAGCCGGCCTGGTGGCCCTGCAAACGGCCAAAGGTGCCGCTTTATGGGTGCTGGTAAAAGGATCGCGGACAGAGATTCGCAAGGTGGTCTGGCCTACACGGCAGGAAACCGTACAAACCACCATGATTGTGGTGGTCTTTGTGGTGTTGGTGGCACTTCTGCTGTGGGGGTTGGATTCCCTCCTCGGTTGGCTGGTGTCGATGGCAATTGCTTAACAGACGAGAAGGGTTATTAGCCGATGGCAATGCGTTGGTATGTCGTTCACGCCTATTCAGGGTACGAGAAGAAGGTCGCAGCTGCCCTGAAGGAGCGTATCGAACTGCACAAAATGCAGGATCGCTTTGGCGATGTGCTGGTGCCTACCGAGGAAGTGGTAGAAATGCGCGGCGGCCAAAAACGTCGCAGTGAACGCAAGTTCTTTCCGGGCTACGTACTGGTGCAGATGGAATTAGGTGATGATACCTGGCACATGGTAAAGGAAACGCCGCGCGTTCTGGGTTTTATTGGCGGTAAGGCTGGTGCCCCTGCCCCTATTACCGAGAAAGAAGCAGCGACAATACTGCAGCGGGTTGAAGAGGGCGTGGAAGCACCCCGGCCCAAGACTCTGTTTGAACCCGGCGAGATGGTGCGAGTGATCGACGGACCTTTCAACGACTTCAACGGTGTCGTTGAGGACGTTAACTACGAAAAAAGCCGCTTGAATGTGGCAGTGCTGATTTTTGGCCGTTCCACTCCGGTGGAACTGGAATTTGGTCAGGTCGAGAAGGCCTGACCGCGAAGCGGGGGGACGCTTTTTAAGGGGACGCTACCCTTTTTCACAAGAAAGCGTGAAAAAGGGTAGCGTCCCCTTAAAAAGCGTCCCCTTTAAAGAGAAGGCGGTCTGACCGCCACAATGGGGAGCCCGCGTAGGGGAATCTACAACGGCGTTTGCACCCGGGAGTTAGTGAAATGGCTAAGAAAGTCGAAGCTTATATCAAGCTGCAGGTGCCTGCTGGTCAGGCCAACCCCAGTCCTCCTGTAGGGCCGGCGTTGGGTCAGCACGGTGTTAATATCATGGAATTTTGCAAGGCGTTCAACGCCGAGACGCAGGGTACTGAGCCCGGTCTGCCGATTCCTGTCGTGATCACGGTCTACGGTGACCGCTCTTTCACGTTTATCAAGAAAACCCCACCAGCTTCTGTTTTATTGCGTAAGGCCGCCAGGATCAAGAAGGGTTCAGGCACGCCCAACACGCATAAAGTTGGTGCGGTGAATCGCGCCCAGTTGGAAGACATTGCAACCCAGAAGTGGCCGGACCTTACCGCCGCTGATATGGATGCAGCGGTGCGCACTATCGCGGGCAGCGCTCGTTCCGCCGGTATCGAAGTTGAGGGGGTGAAGTAATGTCCAGGTTATCCAAGCGCGTCAATGCGTTTAAAGAAAAGGTCGATCCAACCAGGGCTTACCCGCTGGAAGAAGCGGTCAGCCTGCTGAAAGAATTCTCAACAGTGAAGTTCAATGAGACTGTTGAAATCGCCATCAATCTGGGTATTGACGCGCGTAAATCCGACCAGGCTGTGCGCGGCGCCACTACCCTGCCGCATGGCACTGGTAGCGAGGTTCGTGTTGCGGTTTTCACCCAGGGTGAGGCCGCCGAGAAAGCCAGGGCCGCAGGTGCGGACCTGGTGGGTATGGAAGACCTGGCGGAGCAGATCAAGGGTGGCATGATGGACTTTGACGTCGTTATCGCCTCACCTGACGCAATGCGCGTTGTCGGTCAGTTGGGTCAGTTGTTGGGCCCCCGCGGCCTGATGCCCAACCCCAAGACGGGCACCGTGACCCCGGATGTCGAGACCGCGGTGAACAACGCCAAGGCCGGTCAGATCCGCTATCGGACCGATAAGAACGGTATCATTCACGGTGGTATCGGCAAGATCAATTTTGAATTGGACGCCATTCGCGGCAACCTGGAAGCGGTTCTGGCGGATCTGAGAAAGGCCAAGCCGGCGGCGTCCAAGGGCATATATATGAAGAAGGTATCCCTGAGCACCACTATGGGGCCGGGTATTGTTATCGACCAGGGGTCGATAGAAGATTGATCGAAGCACCCCCACAAGGGGTGGTTCCTCAAGGCTTTCCCAGGGACGGGAAGCGTTGTAGATCGGAGCGGGCCTACCGGCTCAAACCGATCCACTTTGAGGTCTTTGGATAAGGCGCGGGCATTTTGCCTAATTAGCTGAGAACCCAGGACCATCAAAGACCGTAGGCGCCAGGGCGGATGCAGTATGTCGGCCAGGGCTTAATTGCGGTGACCTCGTAAGAGCGAACCAAAACCTACGCAGATGGTGGAATTGTTCACCACACAAGCAGTACTGCCATAGCGTTGGCGGTACTTAACGTTGTAATCCAGGAGTAATTCCAGTGGCAATTGGACTCGAAGACAAAAAAGCGATCGTAGCTGAAGTTAACGAGACTGCCACCAGTGCTCTGTCCCTGGTTATCGCCGATACACGTGGCGTAACTGTGGATGGGATGACAGCCCTGCGTAAAGACGCGCGCGAAAGCAGTGTGACTCTCCGTGTAGTGCGGAACACATTGGCCAGGCGTGCGTTGGAAGGAACCGACTATGAGTGTGTCAACGACTCGTTGGTCGGTCCCTCCCTGTTTGGATTTTCTATGGAAGATCCGGGCGCAGCGGCTCGACTCTTCAAGGACTTCTCGAAAGAGAATGATGCCTTTGAAGTAAAAGTACTGGTGGTAAGCGGCCAGATGCTGGGTGCGGAACAGTTGGATGTTCTGGCTAAGCTGCCTACGCGTGATCAGGCACTCTCATTGTTGATGAGTGTTATGAAGGCGCCGGCAACCAAGCTGGTTCAGACAATGAACGAAGTACCTGGAAAACTGGTTCGCACACTCGCAGCAGTTCGCGATCAGAAAGAGGCAGCGGCGTAAGCCCCTGCTGTGGATATTTAATCAGCTAAATAGGAGATAAGAGTCATGGCTCTATCTAAAGATGATATTTTAAATGCAGTTGCTGACATGAGCGTGATGGACATCGTCGAGCTCATCGAAGCAATGGAAGAGAAGTTCGGTGTAACTGCGGCCGCAGCTGTTGCTGCCGCGCCTGCTGCAGGTGGCGGCGACGCCGGCGCTGCTGCAGAAGAGCAGACCGAGTTTGATGTGATGCTGACTTCTATCGGTGAAAAGAAAGTTAGCGTCATCAAGGCTGTTCGTGCGATCACAGGCCTGGGCTTGAAAGAAGCCAAGGGTCTGGTCGACGGCGCTCCATCCGCAATTAAGGAAGGTGTTGCCAAGGACGAAGCCGAAGACGTTGTGAAACAGCTTGAAGAAGCTGGCGCCTCTGCCGAGCTTAAGTAAGCTTTGGCTGGTCTGGCTTCGGCCGGGCAAGGACAAGGCTGGTGGGCGCTGTGCTCGCCGGCCTTTTCCCGCTTCAAGAAATGAGATTTTGAGGGCTGGATGCGCGTGTCGCAACCGCCCGGTTTAAAGGGGTCAGACCCCCTTAAATCAGAAATACCAATTTAAAGGGGTCTGACCCCTTTAAACCAGTCGATCACCACGTTAGGCGATCGAAAGCTAATCACGCTGGGGAGTACTGATGGCATACTCGTACACTGAGAAAAAACGTATTCGCAAGGATTTCGGCGTTCTGCCGAACGTAATGGATGTTCCTTACCTGCTTGCGATCCAACTGGATTCTTACCGGAAATTTACCCAGAAGGGTGTTTCCCTGGCCCAGCGTGGTGACTACGGTTTGCACGCTGCATTCAAGTCTGTATTCCCAATTGTCAGCTACAGTGGCAACGCTGCGCTGGAATATGTGGATTATAAGCTGGGTAAGCCGGTATTCGACGTAAACGAATGCCAGTTGCGCGGTGTGACTTATTCCTGTTCCCTGCGTGTCAAGGTGCGCCTGATTATTTACGACAAGGAATCATCTAACAAGACCATCAAGGATATCAAGGAGCAGGAAGTCTACATGGGGGAAATCCCCCTGATGACTGACAACGGTACCTTCGTTATCAATGGTACCGAGCGTGTGATCGTCTCCCAGTTGCACCGCTCCCCGGGTGTGTTCTTCGATCACGACAAGGGCAAAACTCACTCCTCCGGCAAGCTGCTGTACTCTGCCAGGGTAATTCCCTACCGTGGTTCCTGGTTGGACTTCGAGTTCGACCCTAAGGACCTGGTATTTGTGCGTATTGATCGCCGCCGCAAGTTGCCGGCGACTATCCTGCTGCGCGCTCTGGGCTACCAAACCGAGGAAATCCTCGACATGTTCTACGACGAGAATATTTTCCACGTCGCCAAGGACGGCAACTACACCATGACGCTGATACCCGAGCGTCTGCGCGGTGACGTAGCGGCCTACGATATCAAGGTCGGGAAAAAGGTCGTGGTAGAGCAGGGGCGCAGGATCACGGCCCGGCACATTCGCGAGCTGGAAAAAGCCAATATCTCCGAGTTGAAGATCCCCGGGGACTATCTTTACGGCCGTTCCCTGGCCAGGAATATAGTGGACAAGAAAACCGGTGAAGTGCTCATCGAGTGTAATACGGAGCTGACCGAAGAAGTGCTGGCCCAACTCGCTGAGGCAGGCGTCAAGGAAATAGCCACGCTCTATACCAACGATCTGGATTGTGGCCCGTTTATTTCCGACACACTGCGCCAGGATTCCACCCGCAATGAGTTGGAAGCGCTGGTAGAAATCTACCGTATGATGCGCCCGGGCGAGCCGCCCACCAAGGAGTCTGCGGAGAACCTGTTTCAGAACCTGTTTTTCTCTGCCGACCGCTACGACCTGTCTACCGTTGGCCGCATGAAGTTCAATCGCCGCCTCGGCCGTGAAGAAATCGTTGGTAGTGGTGTGCTGGACAAGGAAGACATCGTGGATGTCCTGAAAACCCTGGTCGCCATCCGTAACGGTAAAGGCGTGGTCGATGATATAGACCATCTGGGTAACCGTCGTGTGCGCAGCGTTGGCGAGATGGCGGAGAACCAGTTTCGCGTCGGTCTAGTGCGGGTTGAGCGCGCGGTAAAAGAGCGCCTGTCCATGGCGGAAAGCGAAGGCCTGATGCCCCAGGACCTGATCAATGCCAAGCCGGTTTCGGCGGCAGTGAAAGAGTTCTTCGGCTCCAGCCAGCTGTCCCAGTTCATGGATCAGAACAACCCCTTGTCAGAAGTTACCCACAAGCGCCGTGTTTCGGCTCTTGGGCCGGGTGGCCTGACCCGCGAGCGCGCGGGCTTTGAAGTGCGCGACGTACACCCGACACACTATGGTCGGGTTTGTCCGATTGAGACGCCGGAAGGCCCGAATATTGGCCTGATCAACTCACTGGCAACCTATGCCCGGACCAACAGCTACGGTTTTCTGGAAAGTCCCTATCGCAAGGTGGTCGATGGCAAGGTTACCGACGATATTGAATTCCTGTCCGCCATCAATGAAGCGGAGCATATCATCGCCCAGGCGTCGGCGGCGCTGGACAAGAATATGAAGTTTGTTGATGAGCTGATTGCTGTTCGCCACATGAACGAATTTACGGTTATGCCCCCCGAGCGCGTGGACTACATGGACGTGTCACCCAAGCAGGTGGTGTCGGTGGCTGCGGCCCTGATTCCGTTCCTGGAACATGATGATGCGAACCGTGCACTCATGGGCTCCAACATGCAGCGTCAGGCAGTACCGACCCTGGTTAGCGACAAGCCACTGGTGGGTACCGGTATGGAACGCTATGTAGCGAGGGATTCCGGTGTGTGCGTGGTGGCCGAGCGGTCCGGCGTGATCGACTCAGTGGATGCCAGCCGTATTGTGGTGCGGGTCAATGACCAGGACGTGGGTATCGATGAAGCACCGGTCGACATCTACAACCTGACCAAGTACACCCGCTCCAACCAGAATACCTGTATCAACCAGCGCCCTATTGTCCGCGAGGGCGATGAGATAGCGCGCGGTGATATTCTCGCCGACGGTCCTTCCATCGACATGGGCGAGTTGGCACTGGGCCAGAATATGCGTATCGCCTTTATGCCCTGGAACGGTTACAACTTCGAGGATTCGATCCTGGTATCAGAACGGGTGGTGAAGGAAGATCGTTTCACCACCATTCACATTCAGGAGCTGACCTGTATCGCCCGCGACACCAAGCTGGGGTCGGAAGAAATTTCCAGTGATATCCCCAATGTGGGCGAAAGCGCCCTGGCCAAGCTGGATGAGTCAGGCATCGTCTACATCGGCGCCGAAGTGGATGCGGGAGACATACTGGTGGGCAAGGTGACGCCCAAGGGCGAAACCCAGCTGACTCCGGAGGAGAAACTGCTGCGCGCTATCTTTGGTGAGAAGGCCTCGGACGTGAAGGATACTTCCCTGCGTGTGCCAACCAGCACCAAAGGTACTGTCATCGACGTGCAGGTGTTTACCCGCGATGGCCTGGAGAAGGACACTCGCGCTTTACAGATAGAGAAGCACCAACTGGATGAATATCGCAAAGACCTGAAAGAAGAGTACCGTATCTTTGAAGAGGCCACATTTGCCCGCCTGGAGAACCTGGTCACGGGTAAGGATGTGGTTAGCGGCTCGGACCTGGCCAGGGGGACTACCCTGACGGCGGCAGTACTGGCCGATTTGGATCGCCAGCAGTGGTTCAAGCTGAAGCTGTCTGACGCGGATTTGAACGATGCCCTGGCCTCGGCCCAGCGTCAGTTGGAAGAGCAGGGCAAATTGCTGGAAGAACGCTTTGAGGACAAGAGAGCCAAGCTGCAAAGTGGCGACGACCTGGCTCCGGGTGTACTGAAGATCGTCAAGGTCTACCTGGCGATCAAGCGCCGCATCCAGCCAGGTGACAAAATGGCCGGCCGTCACGGTAACAAGGGTGTTATCTCGGTGATTATGCCGGTAGAGGATATGCCTTACGATGAAAACGGCCAGCCCGTCGATATTGTGCTCAACCCGCTGGGTGTGCCCTCACGGATGAACGTGGGGCAGGTTTTGGAAACCCATCTGGGCATGGCTGCCAGGGGTTTGGGTGACAAGATCGACGCCATGATCAAGGAGCAGAAAAAGGTGGCCGAGGTGCGTAAGTTCCTCGAGGCGATCTACAACAATGGTGCCGGCCGTGTGGAGGACATCAAGTCCTTCAGTGATACAGAGGTGATGGAGTTGGCTGGCAACCTGGTCGCTGGTGTACCCATGGCGACACCGGTGTTCGACGGTGCGGCGGAAGATTCCATCAAGGATCTGCTGAAACTTGCCGATATGCCCGAGAGTGGCCAGTTCACCTTGTATGACGGTCGCAGTGGTGAAGCTTTTGATCGCCCGGTGACAGTGGGTTATATGTACATGCTGAAGCTGAACCACCTGGTAGACGACAAGATGCATGCCCGTTCCACCGGTTCCTACAGCCTGGTTACCCAGCAGCCACTGGGTGGTAAGGCGCAGTTCGGTGGCCAGCGTTTCGGTGAGATGGAGGTCTGGGCGCTG
>QNFR01000097.1 GCA_003646405.1 Gammaproteobacteria bacterium | reverse complement strand
TTGCCTTATGGGCCCCACCGCGTCGGGCAAGACCGATCTGGCTATAGAGCTTGCCGGGCAACGCGATTGCGAGTTGGTCAGTGTCGACTCCGCCCTGGTGTACCGGGGCCTGGATATCGGTAGCGCCAAGGCGGATTACCCGCACCACCTGATAGATATTCGCGACCCGTCTGACGTGTATTCGGTAGCGGATTTTGTAGCGGACGCCACGCGCCTGGCAGCGGATATCACCGCCCGTGGCAAAACCCCCCTGTTGGTGGGTGGCACCATGCTGTACTTCAAGGCCTTCCTGGAGGGCCTGGCTGAGATGCCGGCGGCGGATGCGGCCATTCGCGCCGAAATCGAAGCACAGGCCGCCGCACACGGCTGGCCCCACATCCACGCCCAATTGACCGCAGTGGACCCCAAATCAGCGGCGCGCATCCACCCCAACCACTCCCAGCGCCTGGGCCGCGCCCTGGAAGTATACCGCGCCAGCGGCATCACCATGACCGAGTGGCACTCACAAAAGAGGGGGTCAGGTCTAGCTTTGAAGCACGTCACAAAACCAGGGGGGTCAAAAATAGGAGAGTCAGGCTTGGATATGAAACGCTTCAAAGCTAGACCTGACCCCCTCTTTGTTGACCCCCTGGATTGTTACCGCATCGTGCAATTGGCCATCTGCCCGGATGATCGTGCGGTGCTGCACCAGCGTATCGCCCGGCGCTTCGAGCAGATAATGGCCGCGGGTTTTCTCGAGGAGGTGCGCCAGTTGCGCCGGCGCGGCGACCTGCATCCGGACCTGCCGGCCATTCGTGCGGTGGGTTATCGCCAGTTGTGGCAGCACCTTGCGGGTGAATGCTCCCTGGAAGAGGGCATAACAAAGGCCGTCGCGGCCACCCGGCAACTGGCCAAGCGGCAGCTGACCTGGTTGCGCAAGTGGCCCGATCTTGGGTGGATTTACACGAATTCTGCCGGAAACTTGTCGCAACAGGGCTTGCCTGACGAACTTATGGGGTATATGGGCCAAAAACCGGTCAATCTGGCCTTGAACTATCTTGATCGGCCCCCACTTTAATATTGTGAGATTGCACTATACTATTGTGCAGTAGTACCCAAGACCCGCTATCCGCTCTGCAAGCCGGTAAGAAATGGCAATGTGGGGTGATAAGAGGTCGTTTTTTTTTACTTTTTTGGCTCGAGTTGAGCCTGTCAGGAGATGGTTATGTCAAAGGGGCATACGCTACAAGACCCTTACTTGAACATTCTGCGTAAGGAACGCGTACCAGTTTCTATTTACCTGGTGAACGGCATCAAGCTGCAGGGGCAGATCGAATCTTTCGATCAATTCGTCGTACTGCTGAAGAACACCGTGAGCCAGATGGTTTACAAGCATGCGATTTCCACTGTTGTCCCCTCTCGCGTGGTGCGTTTGCCGTTGCAAAACCCACCGGAAGATGAAGACAGTAGTAGCTAAGCGCTTTTGCGCGGTGCGCCCCGATGGCGTCCGTCGCCAGTTTATCCGGATCTGCCGAGGTAGTATTGTTTTTTGATCGTCCCGATTCGGGCGAGCGTGCCGTGCTCGTTCACCTGAATCTTGCCAGTGAGTCAGAGCGGGAAGATCCCCGTGAATTTGAAGAACTCGTCCTGTCCGCAGGAGGGGATCCTGTCGCCTTTGTGATGGGCGCAAGGGATACCCCGCACCCCCGCACGTTTGTGGGTAGCGGCAAGTTGCAGGAAATTATGGATGAGGTGCAACTGCACGATGCGCAGATCGTCATGTTCAACCACTCCCTCAGCCCCAGCCAGGAACGTAACCTGGAGCAGGAGCTCCAGTGCCGGGTGCTGGATCGCACCGGCCTGATTCTGGATATTTTTGCCCAGCGGGCGCGCACCCACGAGGGTAAGCTGCAGGTGGAACTGGCGCAGCTACAACACATGTCCACCCGCCTGGTGCGAGGCTGGACGCACCTGGAGCGACAAAAGGGCGGTATCGGCGTACGCGGCGGCCCGGGTGAGACTCAGCTGGAAAGCGATCGCCGATTATTGCGCGTGCGCATTAAATCCATTACCACCCGCCTGGACAAAGTACGCAAACAGCGCGACCAGGGGCGGCGTTCCCGGCGTCGGGCCGAGATACCCACCGTGTCCCTGGTAGGCTACACCAATGCCGGTAAGTCGACGCTGTTTAATCAATTGACTGAATCGACTGTCTATGTGGCGGATCAGCTGTTCGCCACCCTGGACCCCACTCTACGCCGCCTGGACCTGGACAATGTCGGCCCCATTATCCTGGCCGATACGGTAGGCTTTATTGCCCACTTGCCTCACAAGCTGGTGGAGGCCTTCAAGGCGACCCTGGAGGAGACGCTTAACGCAGACCTGTTGCTGCATGTAATAGATGCCGCCAGCGATGAACGCGATGATAATATCTGTCAGGTGCAGGATGTGCTGGCGGAAATCGGCGCCGAGGATATCCCCCGGTTACAGGTATTCAACAAGCTCGATCTGCTGCAACAGGCGCCGCGTATAGACCGCAATGAGCAGGGCTTACCCGAGCGCGTATGGCTCAGCGCCGTCACCGGTGCGGGCACCGAGTTGCTGCTGCAGGCCATTTCCGAGTTGGTCGGGGTGGATATGGTGGCGGAAGAATTGCACCTGGAGCCGGATCAGGGCAGTCTGCGTGCCGCGTTATATCGCCTGGGGGCGGTGGAGACAGAAAATTACAGCGACGACGGGGTGGCTCATTTGAGCGTGCGCTTACCCCGGGCGGATTGGAATCGATTGATGAAGAAGGGCCCGGAGCCACTTTTTTAGTGGTGGTCGTAGGGTGATGGTGTACATTGGGCAGGCCCTGCGTACCAAACACAAAAAATTTGATAAACTGTTTCAACTTTTTAATTAGGAGCTAACTATGGCTTGGAATGAACCGGGTGGCGGCAACAATAAGCCCAAAGATCCCTGGAGTGGCGGCAATCAAGGGCCTCCTGACCTGGATGAGGCCCTGAAGAAGCTACAGAAAAAACTGGGCGGGCTGTTCGGCGGTGGAGGTTCTTCTGGCGGCGGCGGTTCCACCGGAATATCCGGTGCCATGCTGGGCGTACTGGCCGTTGGTGCCTTACTGATTTGGGCACTGATGGGTTTCTACCAGGTAGACCAGCAGGAGCGTGGCGTGGTGCTGCGTTTTGGCAAATACCTTGAAACAGTGCAGCCGGGTTTGCAGTGGAACCCGCCGCTTATCGACGAGGTCACCACGGTCAATACCACCAAGGTCCGTGCCGTCAGTCTGCGCGAGATCATGCTGACCCAGGATGAAAACATCGTCGAGGTGAAGCTTTCGGTGCAATACGTGATCGACGACCCGGCTAAGTTCGTACTGAAAGTGCGCGACCCGGAGCGCTCCCTGCAACATGCCTCACAGAGCGCCTTGCGCCACGTGGTAGGTGGCACCAGCATGGATATGGTACTCACCGGAGGTCGGGCGCAGATTGCCGTGGATGTGAAGAGCCGCCTGCAGGATTACATCAATCTGTATGAAACCGGCATTCTCGTTCGCCAGGTAACCGTGGACGAGTCCAAGCCGCCGACCCAGGTGCAGGCCGCGTTTGATGACGTGATCAAGGCCCGGGAAGACGAGGAGCGCGTGAAGAACGAGGCCGAGGCCTATGCCAACGGTATCGTGCCCGAGGCCCGCGGTGGCGCCCAGCGTCAAATCGAGGAGGCCAGCGCCTACAAGGAAGAGGTAATCGCCAACGCCGAGGGTGAGGCGGAGCGTTTTAACAAGCTTCTGGCCGAATACCGCAAGGCGCCGGAGGTGACCCGCGAGCGTTTGTATCTGGATGCGGTGCAGGAGGTGTATACCAACACCAGTAAAGTCATGGTGGACGTGGAGGGTGGCAATAATGTGATGTATCTGCCACTGGACAAACTGGCCGCGCAGAGCGCCGGTGGCGGTATCGTGCGCGACACCAAACTCAACAGCTCCAATATTCGTGAATTGACTAACGCTGTCACCGAGCAGCTGCGCCGTGACGCGGCTGCTGCCGGTAACCGCAGGGGAGGCCGCTAATCATGTCGGGACGTAATGTGATATTTATTTTGTTGGCGGTGCTGGTGTTGTTCGTCGCCAGCAACTCGTTGTACGTGATCAAGGAGACCGAGCGCGGAGTGCTGCTCAAGTTTGGTGAGGTGATCAACCCCGATCTCAAGCCGGGTCTGCACGTCAAGTATCCTTTTGTGAACAGTGTGCGCAAGTTCGA
Source organism: Gammaproteobacteria bacterium (assembly GCA_003646405.1). Taxonomy (GTDB): domain Bacteria; phylum Pseudomonadota; class Gammaproteobacteria; order Pseudomonadales; family Halieaceae; genus JBALVO01. The sequence goes on along the minus strand of QNFR01000097.1, from coordinate 3,933 downwards.
TGGCCGCATACTGACCGTGGATTCACAGCCGGAGCGCTTCTTCACCCAGGAGAAGAAAGCCCTGATTGTGGATTCCTATGCCAAGTTCAAGGTGGCCGATACCGCCAAGTTCTACACTGCTACCAACGGTGAGGAAGCCCGTGCCATGGGTCTGCTGGCCCAGCGCATCAATAACGGCCTGCGCAACCAGGTGGCTGTGCGTACCGTGCAGGAGGTGGTAAGCGGAGAACGTGAGCAACTGATGCTGGATCTCACCGCGGAACTCACTGTCGTCGCCCAGGAAGAACTGGGGGTGGAAGTGGTGGATGTACGGGTGAAACAGATCGACCTGCCGCCGGATGTATCCGAGTCGGTGTACCAGCGCATGAACGCCGAACGCGAGAAAGAAGCCCGCGAGCACCGCTCCCAGGGCCAGGAACTGGCGGAAGGTATTCGCGCCGCCGCGGACCGTGAAGTGACGGTGATCCGGGCCAACGCCTACCGTGACTCAGAACTGATCCGCGGTGCAGGTGATGCCACCGCCACCGGGGTCTACGCCGACGCCTTCAACCAGGACCCGGAGTTCTACTCCTTTACGCGTAGCCTCCGGGCCTACCAGGATTCCTTCCGGGGTGGCAGCGATATCATGCTGATCCAGCCAGACAGCGAATTCTTCCGCTACCTGAAGGATTCCAGCGGGGGTAAGTGATCACAAAAAATCACAGGTATTAACCATAGCGCCTGTGATAGAATCCGTTAACCGTGGGACCCGGCGTTTGTGAGCAAGCGTTGAACCTGCGGTTTTTTATGCCCGGTATAGCGGGGCGGGCCGTGCGCGGCTGATTAGAGTGGGAGAGATTGTGGATTTCTGGCATGTACTTCCAGTCGCCATCGCACTGGTATTTATTATCGAAGGCATGCTGCCCTTCGTCAGCCCCAACCGCTGGCGCAATATGCTGGCCATGGTGGAGCAGATGGATGACCGTGTGATTCGCAATGTCGGCTTGGGCAGCATGCTGTTCGGGATCGTTTTACTGTATTTAGTACACTAGTGTTAACAGGCCCTAAACATGACTATGGTTGATCGCTGGCAACTCCCCGATGGGGTGGAAGAAGTCCTTCCCGCCCAGGCGGAACTGGTCGAGCGCCTGCGCCGCCAGCTGCTGGACCTGTATCGCAGCTGGGGCTACCAGTTGGTGATCCCGCCCCTGATGGAATTCACCGAATCCCTGCTGATTGGCCTGGGGCAGGATCTGGATCTGCTCACTTTTAAACTCACCGATCAGTTCAGCGGTCGCACCATGGGCGTGCGCGCCGATATTACCCCCCAGGTGGCGCGCATAGACGCCCACAGCCTGGCCGAACAGGGCGTTACCCGCCTGTGCTACGCCGGCTCAACCCTGCACACCCGCCCCAAATCACTGATGGCCTCGCGCTCCCCCATTCAACTGGGTGCGGAGCTGTACGGCGACAACAGCCTGGCGGCGGATGTGGAAGTTGTACGCCTGATGCTGACCACCCTGGAGGCGGCCGGCCTTGCCGATATCACCCTGGACCTGGGCCACGTGGGTGTATATGAGGCTGTACTGGCCACGGCGAATCTCAGCGCAGATCAGGAAAAAACAGTATTTGACGCCCTGCAACGTAAATCCGTACCCGACCTGCAGTTGGCGCTGGCGGGCGAGGAACAGGGTATCGCCGACCTGATTATCGCCCTGGTGGGCCTGCACGGCGATGAGACGGTGCTGGCCGACGCCCGTGAACTGTTTGCCGAGAAGGCCTCTGCGGCACTCCCGGCAGTAGACGCGTTGCAGGAAGTGGCCATCGCTGTTCGCCGCCAGCACCCCGGCCTGGACATCTACTTTGACCTGGCCGAGCTGCGTGGTTACCACTACCACACGGGCATCGTGTTCGCCGCCTACGTGCCCGGCCACGGCCAGGCCCTGGCCAATGGCGGACGCTACAATGATGTGGGCGCGGTATTTGGCCGGGCCAGGCCCGCCACCGGTTTCGCCACGGACCTCAAGGCGCTGATGACCTTGCTGCCGGCCAGTGACGCAGGGCAGGGCGCGATCAGCATGCCGGATGCGGACGACCCGGCACTGGCCGCCAAAGTAAACGAATTGCGCGCCGCCGGAGAAATCGTCATCAACGCACTGGGCGCCGAGGCGAATCCCCGCTGCGACCAGGAATTAGTATTGGAAGCCGGTCAGTGGCAGGTGCAAGCTATCCAGCGGGGTCAGGTCTAGCATTGAAGCATCAATTGGAATATTCCAATTGATGCTTCAATGCTAGACCTGACCCCATAGTTAGAAACCGAACACAACCAAGAGCCACACCCATGAGCAAAAACGTAGTCGTCCTGGGCACCCAATGGGGTGACGAGGGCAAAGGCAAAATCGTCGACCTGCTAACCGACCAGGCCGGCGCCGTGGTGCGCTTCCAGGGCGGCCACAATGCCGGTCACACCCTGGTTATAGACGGTGAAACAACCGTGTTACACCTGATTCCCTCCGGTATCTTGCGTGAAAACGTGCAGTGCCTCATTGGTAACGGCGTGGTGTTATCGCCCGAAGCCCTGCTCAAGGAAATGGCCGAGCTGGAGGCAAAGGGCGTGCCGGTGCGCGAGCGCCTGAAGATTTCCCCCGCCTGCCCATTGATCCTGCCCTACCATGTGGCGCTGGACCAGGCCCGCGAAGCCAAGCGCGGCAACGAAAAAATAGGCACCACCGGCCGCGGCATCGGCCCCGCCTATGAAGACAAGGTGGCCCGCCGGGGCGTCAGGTTGGGCGATCTGCAGGACGAGCAACGCTTTGCCCGCCGCTTGAAAGAAGTGATGGAGTACCACAACTTCTCCCTGAAGAATTACTACCAGGTTGAGCCGCTGGAATACGACAAAGTGCTGGCCGACACCCTGGCCATGGCTAAAGAGTTGCTGCCCATGATGGCCGATGTTAGCGCCATGCTGCACGAGTGCAGAAAAACCGGCGCCAGTATCATGTTTGAAGGCGCCCAGGGCTCCCTGTTGGATATAGATCACGGCACCTACCCCTTCGTGACCAGTTCCAACACCACTGCGGGCGCCGCCGCCACCGGCTCCGGTTTTGGCCCTCTGCATCTGGATTATGTACTGGGTATCACCAAGGCCTACACCACCCGTGTGGGCTCGGGCCCGTTCCCCACGGAACTGTTCGATAGCACGGGCGAGCATCTGGCGAAAAAAGGCCACGAATTCGGGGCTACCACCGGCAGGGCACGTCGCTGCGGTTGGTTTGATGCGGTGGCTCTGAGAAATGCCGTAAACATCAACTCAGTCAGCGGCATCTGCCTGACCAAGCTGGATGTGCTCGACGGCCTGGAAACCATACAGATCTGCACCGGTTACACCTGTAAAGACGGTAACTCTGTGCCCAACCCGGTGGATTCCGACGATTACGAGAAACTGGTGCCCCAGTACGAGGAGGTTACCGGCTGGAGTGAGTCCACTCTGGGCGCACAATCGCTGGAGGAACTACCCCAGGCGGCGCGGGATTACATCAAAAAGATCGAGGAACTGGTGGGTGCGCCAGTTGACATCATCTCCACCGGCCCGGACCGCGTAGAGACCATCGTCCTGCGCCACCCCTTCGCAGACTCTTAGCCAGGCGCACGGTAGCAGTCGACTGTTACCGCGCGCCTCTGTCCGCGACCTCACCCGCTAAAGTGGATTGTATCCGGGTACGCCGGTTTTAGGCACTTGCCATCGCGAGGCCGGAATCGACGGTCAAAAGATTCAGATTCAAAACCTGCACATAGACCTGCAATCCTTCAGAGGCTTTAAACTCATCCTCAAACGGCCCCTCTACGGAGCCCTCCCTGGTGAAGAAATACCATTCCTTGCCTTCCTGGACAAATCGGTTTGTACGGTATCGGGTGCGTGCTCCCGGCGGATCGCTTTTGCGTTTTCTGGCCATG
>QNFR01000096.1 GCA_003646405.1 Gammaproteobacteria bacterium | reverse complement strand
GTAGATAAAGCTGAAGGAGGTGTCGAAGCCAATGTCCTCGATCAGTTTCATGGTGGCGGCGAAATCCGCCTCAGTTTCACCGGGAAAGCCAATAATGAAGTCTGAAGAGATACTGATGTTTGGACGAGTTTTGCGCAGGCGGCGAATTTTCGACTTGTATTCCAGCACGGTGTGGCCGCGTTTCATGGCCGTCAGGATGCGGTCGGAGCCACTCTGTACCGGTAAGTGCAGGTGGTCTACCAGCTGCGGTATCTCAGCGTAGGCGTCGATCAGGGCGTCAGAAAATTCCACCGGGTGTGAGGTGGTATAGCGAATGCGCTCTATACCGGGAATGCGGGCCACAAAATGCAGCAGTTCCGCGAAATCGATAATCTCCCCCTCGTGGCTGGCGCCGCGATAGGCGTTCACATTCTGGCCCAGCAGGTTGACTTCGTGCACCCCGCCCGCCGCCAGATGCGCTATTTCGGCGATCACATCGTCCAGCCCCCGGGAGACCTCTTCACCGCGGGTATAGGGCACAACGCAGAAGGTACAGTACTTGCTGCAGCCCTCCATAATGGAGACGAAAGCGGTAGGCCCATCTACTTTTGGTTCCGGCAGGTTGTCAAACTTCTCGATTTCCGGGAAGCTGATATCCACCACAATGGTGCCGCCGGGGCCGCGCTGCTCCATCATCTGGGGCAGGCGATGCAGGGTCTGGGGGCCGAATACCAGATCCACATAGGGTGCGCGCCGGCCAATCTCGGCCCCTTCCTGGCTGGCTACACAGCCGCCCACGCCAATGATGAGCTCTGGGTTGTTCTTTTTCAGGTGTTTCCAGCGCCCCAGTTGGTGAAATACCTTTTCCTGAGCTTTTTCCCTTATAGAACAAGTATTTAACAGCAATACATCGGCTTCCTCCGGGTTGTCCGTAGGAATCAGGTCATGGCTGTCCTGCAATAGGTCGCGTAGTCGAGCCGAGTCATATTCGTTCATCTGGCAGCCATGGGTCTTGATGTACAGTTTTTTGCTCACAGGGCCTCTGGCGCGGTTCCTTCGCCGAAATTGTTCTATGCTGTCAAAAAGGGCAGCAGATTATACAGAGATAGGCGCGCCAAACCTAGTGCTGGATCGGGCAGATAGGCACTGGAGGCTGGTATTCTTCGTCGATGGTGGTAATATTGCCGCCCCCTGAAATCAGGTGCTTGTCACGACTCGTAGCCAGGGCAGCTAACGCATGAGGAAATAATGGCAAACCAACCCGTCTACAAGGTGATCTTCCAGAACGGCAGTCAGGTGATCGAGGTGTTCGCCCGTCAAATCTACCAGAGTGATATGTGGGGTTTTATCGAGGTGGAGGAGTTTGTATTCGGAGAGCGTTCCCAGATCCTGGTGGATCCCAGCGAGGAAAAACTGAAGAACGAATTCAGTGGGGTCAAGCGCAGTTATATTCCCCTGCAGGCTATCATCCGCATTGATGAAGTGGATAAGGAAGGCAGTGGCAAGATTTCCGACACAGGGTCGCTCGAGAGTAATGTCGCCAGCTTCCCTTTCGCCGGCGTCCCTCCCGGACAGCAGGGTGGCGAGGAATAGATCCGCAACGGGCGTCCCGTCTGTCCTGACTGGCGGCAGTGATTGCAATATCTTACTGAGATACCAGTCTGGCAATGTGATATTTTCGGGGGTGACTGATATGAGGTTCAGCCTTCTGTCCAGCGGTTTGTACTTCGATTGGCTGGTGGAAACCTTCGACCGGAACCCGGATAAGCCCTACTGATTCCCGGATCCAAAATTCCCTGGTGCGCAGTGCGCACCGGAGTTCAGGCAAAGCCCGGTTTATGCCTCCCCCAGCCGCTGCCGGATTGAAGCCAGCTTCACACATACCACAAAAGCATCTGCCGTGGACTGCACGTCCTGTTCTGAGGGGAACGTGGGCGACAGGCGGATATTGCTGTCCTGGGGATCCTCACCGTAGGGGAAGGTGGCTCCGGCGGGGGTCAGTTTCACACCGATGTCGTCAGCCAGTCGCACTACCTCCCTGGCCAGCCCCGGTAAGGTGTTGAAAGAAATGAAGTAGCCGCCGCGGGGTGATAGCCAGCTACCCATGCCGGAGCCGCCAAGTTCTTGTTCCAGGGTGGACAGTACACTTTCGAAGCGTGGCCGAATCAGCGCCGCATGCTTTGCCATATGAGCTGCGAGCGTGTCGCGGTCTTGCAGGAAACGCACGTGGCGCAGTTGGTTGACCTTGTCCGGTCCGATCATCCGGAAGGCGAGATGGGCCTTCAGGGCTGCCAGGTTTGCCACGCTGCTGCCGAGGAAGGCGACGCCGGCGCCGGCAAGAGTGACTTTGGAGGTGGAGCCAAACTGGATCACGCTATCCATGGTGCCGTGCTGGTGGCAGTAGTCGCGGATGGAGGCCAGCGTTTGGGCGTCATCGTACAGGGAGTGGACGGCATAGGCGTTATCCCACATCACGATGAAATGTTCTGCTGTGATCTGCCCCAACCGTGCCACCCGTTCCACTGTTTCATCGCTGTACACGCAGCCGGTGGGGTTGGAGAAACGCGGGACGCACCACATGCCTTTTATCGAATCATCCTGCTGTACCAGGGCCTCTACCATGTCCATATCCGGGCCGCTGTCGAGCACGGGTACGGTGATCATCTCGATGCCCAGGTGCTCGCAAATGGCAAAGTGCCGGTCATAGCCCGGGGAGGGGCACAGGAACTTCACAGTATCGCTGTTGCCCCAGGCGGACTCCGGTCCACGCAGGCCTTCGCTGAGGGCAAAGTCAATCGTGTTGTACATCAGGGTCAGGCTGGAGTTGCCTCCGACCAGAGTTTCCTCAGGAGGGAGCCCTAGTACGGCGCCAAACAGCGCCTTTGCCTCCGCCAGTCCGTCCAGACCTCCGTAGTTGCGCGTGTCAGTACCGTCCGCCGCCAGGTAGTTCCCGTCCAGAATGCCATCCAGCACGTTGGACAGGGCGACCTGGTCCGCGCCGGGCTTGCCGCGGGTGAGATCCAGCGAAAGGCCCAGGCTGTGTAGCTTACTGTATTGCTCCTGCAGAGATTCCAATTGTGATGCCAGTTCGTTGGCGGATAACTGATCAATATGCACTGTGTCTTCCTTGTGTGGTCTAAACTCGCAGGATATAAATGGCTCCCAGGTGTGGAATTATACAGCCACAGGCCGTGCTGTAGTAAGGGCTGGGGCGTACTCAGGCTTGAAAATTGGTCGTCGGCCCTCATATAGACCTGACTGTAGTGAATGACGAAAAGGTCTAAACCACGATGAGTGAGTGTGAACAGGCGGTAGACGCAGAAGATGTGGTAACTCCCGACGAAGGGCCACACGCGCCTGCGGTGGCTGATGATATTCTGCCGGATACCCTGTATCTAATGCCCATACCTCATCGCCCCTTCTTTCCGGGGCAGGTCCAACCGGTGGCGATCAATCCACGGGAGTGGCGCGGCACACTGGACGCCGTGGGTAAGGCCGGTCACGGCCTGATCGGGTTGTCTTATGTGGACCAGGTCGAGCCCGAGGGGGTGCAACCCAGGCAGTTTCCAGAAATCGGTTGCGTGGTGCGCCTGCACCGTCCGCCGGTGGCGACGGACCAGGAGGGACAATTCCTGGCGCAGGGTGTCAAGCGCTTCCGCATTGTGCGCTGGTTGAGTGACAAGCCGCCCTACCTGGTGCAGGTGGAATATCCCCGCAGCCAGGGAAATCGGGATTCGGATGAGATCAAGGCCTACGCCATGGCCCTGATTAAGGAAATCAAGGAACTGCTGCCGCTCAACCCCCTGTACAGCGAAGAGCTGAAGCAATACCTGGCTAATTTCAGCCCCAACCAGCCCAGCCTGTTGGCGGACTTCTCCGCTGCCTTGACCACCGCCTCCGGCGAGCAACTACAGGAAATACTGGATACCCTGCCCCTGCGTTCCCGTATGGAGAAAGTACTGGCGCTGTTGCGCAAGGAACGCGAGGTCGCCGAGTTACAGGGGCAGATCACCAGCCAGGTCAACGAGAAGGTGTCGGATCAGCAACGGGAATTTTTCCTGCGTGAACAGTTAAAAATCATCCAGAAGGAACTGGGCATCTCCAAGGATGATAGAACCTCGGATGCGGAGATGTTCGAGGAGCGAATCAAGGATCTTAAGCTACCGGAGGCCACAGCCAAGCGCATAAACGAGGAGATGCACAAGCTCTCCGTGCTGGAAACGGGTTCTCCCGAATACGGGGTTACCCGCAACTACCTGGATTGGGCTACCTCGGTACCCTGGGGTGTGTTGTCCGAGGACAACCTGGACCTCAAACATGCACGTACAGTATTGGATGAACATCACGAGGGCCTGGAAGATGTAAAAGATCGCATCCTGGAGTTTCTCGCGGTGGGTTCTTTCAAAGGTGAGATCGCCGGTTCCATACTGCTGTTGGTGGGTCCGCCCGGGGTGGGCAAGACCAGCATCGGCCGCTCGGTGGCGGATGCATTGGGCCGCAAGTTTTACCGCTTCAGCCTGGGCGGCATGCGCGACGAGGCTGAGATCAAGGGTCACAGGCGCACCTATATCGGCGCCATGCCCGGTAAGTTCGTGCAGGCCCTGAAGGAAGTGCAGGTTGCCAACCCGGTGATTATGCTGGACGAAATAGACAAGGTCGGCGCCTCCTTCCAGGGGGATCCGGCTTCCGCCTTGTTGGAAGTGCTGGACCCGGAACAAAATAGTGAGTTCCTGGATCACTACCTGGACCTGCGGGTGGATCTGTCCAAGGTTCTGTTTATTTGCACCGCCAATCAGCTCGATACCATTCCCGGGCCCCTGCTGGATCGTATGGAAACACTGCGTCTGTCAGGTTATGTGGCGGAGGAGAAACTGTCCATCGCCAGGCGCCATCTGTGGCCCAAACAGTTGCAGCGTCATGGGCTTAGTGACGGGCAGCTTAAAATAAACGATGCCGGCCTCAAGTACGTCATTGACTCCTACTGCCGCGAAGCGGGTGTGCGAGGCCTGGAAAAGCAGCTGGCCCGCATCATGCGTAAGGTGATTGTTCGTATGCTGCAGGAGGATGAGTCCAGGCAACGGGTAGGGAAAAAAGATATCGAGGATCTGCTGGGCAAGCCGCCGTTCCAGCCGGACAAGCCTCTGCGTGGCCTGGGTGTGGCCACCGGCCTGGCCTGGACCGCACTGGGCGGCGCCACCCTGGCTATCGAGTCTTCCCAGATTCACACTCTCAATCGCGGATTCAAACTGACAGGTCGCCTGGGGGAAGTGATGAAGGAATCGGCGGAGATCGCCTACAGCTATGTCATTGGCCATCTCAAGGACTACAGCTGTGACCTGGATTTCTTCGACATGAGCATGGTGCATTTGCATGTGCCGGAAGGCGCGACGCCCAAGGACGGACCCAGCGCCGGTGTTACCATGGCCACTGCTCTGGTGTCCCTGGCGCGCAAGGAGCGTATCAAACGCCCATTGGCTATGACGGGGGAGCTAACGCTGACCGGTCAGGTGCTGCCGGTGGGCGGCATCCGCGAAAAAGTGATCGCCGCCCGGCGTAGCAAGATCATGGAGCTGATCCTGCCGCATGCTAACCGGCGTGATTTTGAGGAGCTACCGGATTATTTGCGAGATGGGATCAATATTCACTTTGCCCGCAATTATCGAGAGGTGTTTGAGTTTGTCTTTCATGAGCATCGGTTGGAAAAGTCTTTACATTAGGGCGGGCGGTCCAAAGGGTCGCCAAACCACCAATACATAAACCTAATCCTGTCCAACAGCCGCCCAGGCACCGGGAATGCATGCAGTGACAATAGCCCGCCGCGGCGCCGGATAACCCTCGATGGATTTGCCGCTGTCCCCAGGGTCGAGGAAGTTGGCCAGGGAATGGAATTTCATCCATTGGGTAGAGCGCTGTTCCTCGGTAGAGGTGACAGCGACATCGACCAACACCGGGTCGACAAAACCCAGTTTGCGCAGCCAGCTGAGCAGCGTGTCACAGCTGGGCAGGAACCAGACATTACCCATACGGGCATAGCGACCTTCCGGCAATAGGGTGTCGCCCAGCTCACCATCGATAACGAGCGTTTCCAGCACCAGTTGCCCACCCGGTCGCAGGCAGTCTTTCAATTCCTGCAGGTGGTCCATGGGCGAGCGCCGGTGGTATAGCACGCCCATGGAAAATACCGTGTCAAAAGCCCGTAGTTTAGGCGGGACATGTTCTATACCCAGGGGCAGTACCCAGATGTTGTCGCGCTGCAGGTATTTCTGCAAAGCCCAGAATTGCACCACGAACAACGGTGTGGGATCGATACCGATGACTTCCATGGCGCCGTCCCCCAGCATGCGCCAGCAGTGGTAGCCGCTACCGCACCCCACATCCAGTACGCGACGTCCCTCGAGCTTGTCTATGTGCTGCTGCAGTCGGCCCCACTTCCAGTCGGAGCGCCATTCCGTGTCGATATGTACGCCAAACAGTTCAAATGGTCCCTTGCGCCATGGGTGCAGGCCCTGCAGGGCTTCGCGCAAATGGTGCGTCGTGACTTCATCGGGCGGGTTGTCGGAACTGGCACCGACACGGACCGCGTTGAGGTGAATCTGGTCTGCCTCCAGTACGGGCAGTTCCTCCAGTACTTTAAGCCAGCGTGCCAGATCGCCATGCCGCTGTTGTGACAGGCCTTGTTCAATCTGTTGCTCAAGCAACTGTGCCCAGCGCGCCAGCTCGCCGCCGTGCCAGCGCTCTATCAGGGGCTGGTAGTCAATCATTTGAGGGCGACTCAGGTTTCACTGTAGTCCTGTCACCATAATCGCCACAATGCGGGGGTTGAATAATTTACGCGGAGCCCCGAGAGCGCCGGGCGATCTGCCGCGGCCCGGGTATCAGGCTGTTTGTTCGTGTGGCGACCGATTATTGAGAGTTAATGGTGCGCGGCCTTGTTAGTTGGCGCTGCGAATCAGTTGCGAATCTTCAGCGGTCAATTGCCGACCGGCGCGCGCATGCTGTTCGAAATGAGCAAAGTGCGTGGGGCACTCGATACTGGGGTTCGCGCAGCTTTGCTGCGCGAACTTGATGCTGCGGAGAAACTCCACCAGGCTTGTTTTGTCTTCGTCTAATCTTTTCATAGTCTACCGCACCGGGGATTGATCACTACCAGGACCGAGTGTAGACCTTCGCCCCGAAGTTGTGGCGTAAAAAGTACCTTGCAATTCTGTGAAATAAGACCGTTAGCGTGGTTTTAGTCGCGCTTCGAGGGCGTCCATGAGCGGTGCGAGTTCGGGCTTATTGTCCCGCATCTCGTCAATTTCCAATCCGTCAAGTTCGTGAGGAAATACCAGCCAGTCACTGCTTTGATGAATAAAATAATCGGGGGTGCGCCGGGTCTGGTTGTTAGCGGGCTTGAACCAGGGTGTGGCGAGGCGGATTTCGGGTGTGTTGGCCCCGCATGCCTGCTGCAGGTCCAGGATGATCTGGTTCAGTGTCAGGCCCGTGTCATACACGTCGTCGATCAGCAGCAGGGCGTCTGTGTGCTTCACGCGTTCGGTGAGGTAGTTCAGTCCGTCCACCTGTACCCGCTGTTGGCGCTGGGCGATACCGCTGTAGGAATAGGTGCGGATAGCCGTGTGGTCCGATTCTACCCCGAGAATATGGAGCAACTCATGTACGGCAATACCCACGGGGGTGCCCCCGCGCCAGACACCGACAATATAGTCGGGTCGATAGCCACTTTCAAACACCTGCCAGGCGAGGGCGAAAGAATCCTGTAGTAACTGCTGGGGAGTGATGTAGTGCTTGTTCACGCGGCGGCTGCGCTCGGAGTGGCCAGTAAGCACGTCAGATTAACACAGCAGTACAGACGCTGGCCGCGTTTGCGTCCGCTCGGTTATAATCGCCACCCGTTCACGGAGCCACACTCAACACAGACACCACAGGATACAGGGGAGTAAACATATGTTGGATAAACTGGAACAATTGCCGGCCGACCCCATTCTCGGTCTGGCCGCCGTGTGCCGGGCGGATCGCAACCCGCAAAAGGTTGATCTCACCGTCGGCATCTACATGGATGAGCAGGGCGTGTGCCCGGTATTCGAGGCGGTGCAGCAGGCACAGCGCGCTCTGGTCGGAGAAGAAATCAGCAAGGCCTATATTCCTCCCGCGGGAGACGAAGCCTTCAACCGGGGTCTGCAGCGCCTGGTCCTTGGGAGTGACAGTCCGGCCCTGGCCGATGGCCGGGTAGGCAGTGTCCAGACTCCGGGTGGTTGCGGCGCCTTGCG
>QNFR01000095.1 GCA_003646405.1 Gammaproteobacteria bacterium | reverse complement strand
TCCTTGCCGGGCTCGATCCACATCAGCGAGGAACCATTGAACACCGGGTTCTGGGACCAGGCATTCTCGCTGACCGTCACCATCTCGCTCTCACTGATCCGCCCCTCGGTGATTTCCTTGGCCAGCACATAACTGGTCATCATTTTGGTGAGACTGGCCGGCGGCAAGGGCATATCGGCATTGTGCTCAGCCAGTACAGCGCCGCTCCTGGCATCCACCAGAAAATAAGCCTTGGCCGACACCTGTGGCGGCGAGGGCACGATGGTCGCGGCCTGTGTAGCAAAAGTGGCGAAGGCCAGGAGAAATGCGAAGGCTAATCGAGTCATATAAAAAAGATACCGTGGGAATGAATCTGGAAGCGGGGAATGGTAACCCATGCGTCTCTGGAGCGAAAGAATCCTTGTTTGCCGGGTCGTGAGGTCTGTGCCACTACTCCGCCCCGTCAGGGGAGACACCAAATCCACAGCTCGACCAGTTGGCGCAAAATTATCTATGGCAATGGTTGTCCAGCATCATAGCCGCCATCCTGCAGCTGCTGCTGCAACACCAGCAATTCATCGTTGCTGTCCACCGGCCCGACACGTACCCGGTAGAGCATATTGCCACCCGAATCCACCCGGCTGATAAACACCGGGGCTGAGAGTAATGACTGCAACTCCCCCTGCAGACGCTGCGCCGAGCCCTCGGAGCCGAAAGCACCGAGTTGCAGGTAGCGGTAATTGCCACTGGTGGCATCCCGGCGATCATCGACACCGGCAATATTGAGCACCTCCACCTCCACCCGGGCAGTCCCCTTCTCCATAAAACCCAACTTGACCGCCGCAGCGTAGGACAGGTCAATCAGTCGTTCAGAGTGGAATGGACCGCGGTCGTTGACACGCACCACCACACTTTTACCATTATCGAGATTGGTCACACGGGCGTAACTGGGAATAGGCAGGGTCTTATGGGCGGCACTGGCCTGATACAGGTCGTATATCTCACCGTTGGACGTGGCGTGCCCGTTAAACTTGGCGCCGTACCAGGAAGCGATGCCCCGCTCCCGGTAACTGTGGTAATCCTCGAGAATCTCGTAGCTTACGCCAGCGACCGTGTAGGGGCTCTTATTACCAACCGCCAGGATGGGATCCGGTCGAGGCGTCGCGTCTGCGACATCATCCGCGCTAACAGGCTGCAGCGGTGCAGCATCATGGGCGTCCGCATAGCGCGAATCTGGGGTGGGGGCCGGAGGTGGCGAAGAGCAGGCCGCTACCAGCAGTGTCACGATGGCAATTGTAGCAATTAGATATCGCCGAATCACTGCGCGACCTGCGCGGCCAACCGTTGGCTGAGCAGATAGACGCTCATCGCGTACATGGCGCTGTGGTTGTAACGGGTAATCACATAAAAATTGTGCAGACCCAGCCAATACTCGTAGCCTTCTTCCAGTTCGAATTGCATGGCCGTGGCCAACGCCTCGGGGTCCAATTCCTGTCGGGCCACGATACCGGCGGCGGCGAATTCCGCCACGGTGTGCGCAGGTTTCAGGTCGCTTCTGCCCTGGACGAATAGCTCCTCGGGGACATCGACCGCGGCATCGGCAGCGGAAACCACCGACTCACCCTCTCGCCAGCCGTGGCGCTTGAAGTAGTTGGCCACACTACCGATGGCATCCACCGGGTTGTTCCAGATATCGACGACCCCGTCGCCGTCAAAATCGATGGCGTATTCACGATAACTGCTGGGCATGAACTGACCGTAGCCCATAGCGCCGGCATAGGAACCGTTGAGATCCAGGGGATCGAAGCCCTGCTCGCGGGTGAGGATCAGGTAATTTTTCAGCTCTTTGGTGAAAAACTCCGAGCGCTTGGGGTAGTCGAATGCGAGGGTAGACAGGGCATCTATTACGCGATAGCTACCCGCGTTGCGCCCGTAGTAGGTCTCCACCCCGAGAATTGCCACAATGATGTGGGCCGGCACACCCAATTCGAGCTCGGCCCGGGCCAGGGTCTCCCGGTGCTCGGCGAAGAACTCCAGGCCCTGCCGCTCACGTTTCTCGTTCAGGAATATCTCGCGATATTCGTACCAGGCCTTGGTTTTTTCCGCCGGCCGGGCAATCGCCTTGAGAATACTCTCCTGTCGCTGGGCCTCAGCGAACACCTGCATCAGCTCCCCGCGGTCGAATCCTTCCTCTTGTACCAATTCATCAACCACCACCTGGGCGGCGGGATGGACTGCGTAATTGTCCGCCGCGCAAGACAGGGCCGTCCACAGGCAGGAAAACACGAGAGCAATTTTCAGGCGTACCGACATAAGCTAAAACTCTTTATTTTTGCATGTGAAATAGTTTGCTGGCGGCTATCCGTCACCGGGCCACCATGCGTTTTTCCGTACTGATCGCCATCAGCATGCCAAAGCCCGCCATCAACGTGACCACAGAGGTCCCTCCGGCACTGACCAGAGGCAGGGGCACACCCACCACCGGTAGCAAGCCCGCAACCATCCCCATGTTAACAAAGATGTACACGAAAAACGTCAGCGTCAGGCTACCCGCCATCATGCGCCCGAAACCGGTCTGGGCCTGGAGCCCGATCCAGAAACCCCGCAATAGAATCAGCAGATAGATACTCAGCAATAATAATATCCCGCGCAGTCCGTACTCCTCCGCCAGTACCGCGATAATGAAATCCGTGTGGCTCTCCGGCAGAAAATCCAGCTGAGACTGGGTGCCCTTCATCCAGCCCTTGCCCTGCCACCCTCCCGAACCAATAGCGGTCTTGGACTGGATGATGTTCCAACCTGCTCCCAGTTTGTCGCTTTCGGGGTTGAGCATGGTGAGAATACGCTGTTTCTGATAGTCCTTGAACACAAACATCCACGCCGGCCAGGCCGAGGCCACCGCCAGCACGACGGCGCCGAATATGTAGCGCCAGCCTATACCGGCCATAAATAACACAAACAGGCCACTGACCGCGATCAACAGGGCGGTACCAAGATCTGGTTGCTGCAAAATCAACAAGGCCGGCAGACCCAGCAGTATAAGAGCGCCTAAAACATACCCTGCCCGGGGGGGCAGGATGCGGTCCGCCAGGAACCAGGCTACCCCCATGGGTACCACCAACTTCATAATCTCCGAGGGTTGGAAGCGAAAGCCGCCTACCTCCAGCCAGCGCTGGGCGCCCTTGGCTCCGACACCCACAAACATCACCGCCAGCAGCGTGCCAACTCCCAGCAAATAGAGCCACGGAGCCCAACGCATATAGCGCTGCAAACTGACCTGCGCACCCAGGATCATGATCACGTAAGCGACCAGGAAATAGCGCCCCTGGCGTATGACCGCGGCCATACTCTGGCCCGAGGCGCTGTATAGCACGAACAAACCGTAGACCGTCAGTGCCATGAGCAACAGCAGCAGGGGTACATCGATGTGAAAACGCATGGCCGCACTGGGTGGCCTGGCCATGTCATCGGAACCCTGGTGCGGCATCTGGCGAACGTAATCCCCCATTAGCCCGCCTCTCCCAACAACCAGGTATCTATTACCGCGCGGGCGATGGGCGCTGCAGCGGAGCTACCGCCGCCGTTTTCAACAATAATGGCCACTGCGATGGTCGGTGCCTCGATAGGGGCGAACGCTATAAACAAACCGTGGTGACGGTGTCTTTCCGCCACCTCATCCTCGTTGTACACCGCGTTCTGGGCGATACCGATAACCTGAGCGGTACCCGTTTTCCCCGCCATTTCGTATTCAATCCCCTTGGCCAGATATTTCGCCGTACCGCGCTTGCCGTGCACCACCTCGCGCATGCCCTTATACACTTCCTGCCAATTCTCTTGTTTGGCGATCAGCGGCTCCAACGGGGGCGGCGCCACCGGCTGGCCGTCGATGGCCTGCAGCAAATGCGGCGTCTTGCGCTGTCCCTTGCTCGCCAACACACTGGTGGCCACCGCCAACTGCATGGGCGTCACCAGCATATAACCCTGGCCGATGCCGGCACTGAGTGTCTCACCGGGATACCAGGGCTGGGCCATGGCCTCGCGTTTCCAGCGTGTGGAGGGCAAAATTCCAGGGCGCTCACTGGTGGTGTCAATGCCGGTGCGAGTGCCGAAACCATAGGGATGCAGGTACTCGTACATGCGATCGATGGTGAGACGCCGGGCCAGGTCGTAGAAATAGACATCACAGGACTGGGCAATGGCCATATTCATGTCCACTCGTGGCGCGTGGCCGGTACCCCGAATGCGCAATATCCAGTCCCGGTATTTGCGCCTGTCCCCCGGCAGTTTATACCAGCCGGGATCGGCCACGGTGCTCTCGGGAGTCACCAAACCCGACTCCAACCCCGCCATAGCCATGATCGGCTTGATGGTGGAACCAGGGGGGTACTGGCCCTGGATAGCGCGATTGAACAGCGGTACGTCCAGGGAATCTCGCAGGGCGCTGTAGTCCACCGAACTGATACCGTTGACGAACAGGTTGGTATCAAAACCCGGGGCGGATACCAGTGCCAACACGCCACCGGTGAGAGGGTCGATAGCGACGACTGCACCGCGTCGGTCGCCCAGCGCATCCACTGCCGCCTGTTGCACCCGAATGTCCAGGTGCAGGGTGAGGTCGGCACCCGGTGTCGGCGCGTGACGCTCCAGCACCCGCAACACCCGACCGTGAGCGTTGCTCTCTACGTTCTGGTAGCCGACTTCGCCGTGCAGGATATCCTCGTAGTATTTCTCCACACCCACTTTGCCCACATGAAATGTGCCCCGGTATTGCGTCTCA
The DNA here is from genome assembly GCA_003646405.1 of Gammaproteobacteria bacterium. Classification (GTDB taxonomy): domain Bacteria; phylum Pseudomonadota; class Gammaproteobacteria; order Pseudomonadales; family Halieaceae; genus JBALVO01. Next base: position 3,675 of record QNFR01000095.1, on the reverse strand, counting down.
TCCAGCATCAGGACCTCCCGCTCGTTGATGCGCCCTACATAGCCCAGGGCGTGGGAGAATAGTTCACCGTGCGGGTAGTGACGCAGCAACTGGGCATCAACCACCACACCGGGCAGCCGGTAGCGGTTGACGGCCAAACGTGCCTGTTCTTCTTCAGTCAGGCGAAAACGCAGGGGCACCGCCTCGTAGGGGCGACGCCGCGTGAGCTTCTTATGAAACTTTTCCAGGTCACTGTCGGACACCGGCACCAGGGCCTGCAGCTCGACCAGGGTGGCCTCCAGGTCCGGCACCTGCTCGCGCACCACTGACAGGATATAGCTGGGACGGTTGTCCGCCAGCAGCACCCCGTTGCGGTCATAGATAAGGCCGCGCTTGGGCGGCAGTGGCTGCAACTGTATCCGGTTGCGGTCGGACTGGGTGCGATAATTTTCATATTCGGTGATCTGCAGCGAGTGGTAACGCACCACAATGACGGCCAGCAAACCCACGACCAGAATAATCGCGCCAATGGTACGGGCACTGTAGATCCGTGATTCCCGCAGTGGATCCTTTAAGGCGATATATTGGGGCATTCAGTGCATCTCATCACTCATATTGCAACATTCAGCGAGTCGCCGGGGGCTGGTGGCAAGACGCGTTTTCGCAGGCATAGCACCCGATAAAGCGGAGCAGGCCCCGGGCCTACGTCAGGGATGCGCAACGCTGCCGGAGGGGCGGTTAACACTATTGGCGATGATACGGGTGGTTGACGGTAATTGTCCAAGCTCGATACAGCTGTTCCGCCAAAAGAATGCGCACCAGCGGGTGTGGCAGGGTTAAATCGCTGAGAGACCAGCGCATATCGGCCCGCTCCAGACACGGCCGCGAGAGCCCGTCCGGGCCGCCGATCAACAGGCTGTAGTTATCCCCCGCCATCTGCCAGTCCTTGAGTTGCTGCGCCAGCTGCTCGGTGGATATCCGTTTGCCCAGCACATCCAGGGCGATGACCCTGTCCCCGACGGGGATGGCCTTGATTATCTGCTCGCCCTCCCGGGTGCACAGTTGCTCTGTATTTGCATCTTTACCGCGCCGGGCCAGGGGAATCTCGCGCCACTCCAGCTGCAATTCCCGGGGCATGCGCTTGCCGTATTCGGCCACGCCCTGGCTGACCCAGGCGGGCATTTTGGTGCCTACGGCAATGAGGCTTATCCGCATCAGGACGGGTTTTCATGGCTGGTCCAGAGTCGCTCCAGATCGTAGAGATCGCGGGTAGCCGGCAACATGATATGCACCACCACATCACCACAATCCACCAACACCCACTCGCCGGCATCATCGCCTTCCACACCCAGCGGGCACAAGCCCTGTTTCTTGACCTCCATAGAGACATTGTTGGCCAGGGATTTGACATGGCGATTGGAAGTACCACTGGCGATCACCAGATAATCCATGACATCGGTTAGCCCGGTGACATCCAGGGTCACTGTATTGACCGCTTTCAGATCGTCCAGCGCACCCACGATCAAATGCTTTAATTTATCCGCTTCCATTGCGTCAGATTGTCCTGAAATTCATAAAGTGTGGTTCCTCTTCATCGATAGAGATTGTGCGTTTTAATATAGTCCAATACCGCTTCCGGTAGCAGGTAGCGGGCAGACCTCCCCACACCCAGCAAGTCGCGGATCTCGGTGGAGGAGATTGCCAGGGGGCGCAGCTCCTCAATAATAATGCCGCCTGCCGCCCTGTGCCGCAGTACGTCCACAGATGCCTGGCGATGACTCTCCAGCCACTCGGCCACGGTCCCGGTCTGTGGCAGTTGCCAACCGGGACGGGCAATCACCACGATATGCGCCCACTCCAACAGCTCTTGCCAGCGATGCCAGTTGCCGATATCCAACACCGCGTCACAGCCCATAACCAGGCACAGGCTGTGGCCGGCACCCAGTTCGTGCCGAATATCCATCAGACTGTCTATGGTATAGGACTTGCCCGGGCGCTGCAGTTCCCGGAAATCGCAGCCCAGGTGTGGCTCCCCTGCAACGGCCAGCTCGACCATCGCCGCGCGGTGGACGGCACTGCAGGTCGGCGCCTCCCGATGGGGAGGTACAGCACAGGGCATCAGGCGTAGCTGCTCGAGTCGCAGGCTTTCCACCAATTCCAGGGCGGAGCGCAAGTGCCCATAATGTACCGGGTTGAAGGTACCCCCCAGTACCCCCACGGGAGACAGGGACGCGAGGGCCTCGCTCAAGTGCGAACCTGCCCCTCGCCAAACACCACATACTTCTGGGAGGTCAGCCCCTCCACGCCCACCGGGCCGCGCGCGTGCAATTTATCGGTGGAGATGCCTATTTCAGCCCCCAGTCCATATTCGAAACCATCGGCCAGGCGGGTAGAGGCATTGACCATCACCGAACTGGAATCCACTTCCCGCAGAAAACGCATGGCCCGAGCATGATCCCGGGTAACGATACTGTCCGTGTGCAGGGAGCTGTAGGTGTTGATGTGGGCAATAGCCTCATCCAGGCCGGCCACCACCCGCACCGCCAGAATCGGCGCCAGATACTCCTCGCGCCAGTCCCGCTCCGTCGCCGCATTGGCCTGCGGCAAAATCTGCAGGGTACGCTGGCAACCGCGAAGTTCAACCCCCGCCCCGGCGTACGCCGCTGCCAGGCGTGGCAGAATATCGACCGCTTTCGACTCCGCCACCAACAGGGTCTCCATGGTGTTGCAGGTACCGTAGCGCTGAGTCTTGGCATTGACGGCAATAGCCTCGGCCATGTCATCGTCTGCACCATCATCTATATAGACGTGGCACACGCCGTCCAGGTGTTTGATTACCGGCACTTTGGCCTCATTGCTGATACGTTCGATCAGGCTCTTGCCGCCACGGGGAATAATGACATCGACATAATCGGGCATGGCGATCAGTCGCCCCACCGCCGCCCGGTCAGCAGTTTCCACCACCTGCACTGACGCCTCGGGTAGGCCCGCTGCAAGCAAACCCGTGGACAGGCATGCGGCGATGGCGCGATTGGAAGCCAGCGCCTCAGAGCCGCCCCGCAGGATAGTGGCATTACCGGATTTGAGACACAGACTCGCCGCTTCGACGGTCACATTAGGCCGCGATTCATAAATGATACCGATCACACCCAACGGTACCCGCATGCGACCTACCTGGATGCCACTGGGCATGGTGTTCATATCCGAGATGCTGCCCACCGGGTCCGGCAGTGCAACCACCTGGCGCAGACCTTCCAGCATGGCGTCGATACGTGCAGGTGTCAGCTCCAGGCGATCCATCAGCGGCGCGTCCAGGCCATTGGCTCTGCCGCGCTCCAGATCCTGTATATTAGCCTCGGCCAACTGTCCACGCGCGCCGTCCAGGGCATCGTGTGCCGCGAGCAGGGCATTATTGCGCACCGCGGTGGGCGCTGCAGCCACCATGCGCGACGCCGCACGCGCGGCGACACCCAACTCGACCATGTACTGATCTACGTCCATTACCAGTCAACTCTGACTATTGTAAAAACGGCGAAACCGGGCTGAGTGGCTACTCAGCCACCTTCGCGCCCCCTGTATCCTTGACCAGGGTCTGCAACTCACCACTTTCAAACATCTCCGTAATGATATCGCAGCCGCCGACCAGTTCACCGTCCACCCAGAGCTGGGGAAAGGTCGGCCAGTTGGCGTATCCGG
>QNFR01000094.1 GCA_003646405.1 Gammaproteobacteria bacterium | reverse complement strand
TGAGCCAAAGCCCGACCCGGTAGAAGAAGATCCGGAGACCGAGGCGGAAAAGTTCGCTGCCCTTGGTGAAGATATGGTAGGCGATAACGATACGGGAGAAGATCCTGCTGACACAGCATCCGGTGATCCGGTTACAGCAGAGGAAATCGGCCCAATACTCTCATCCCTGGATAGGGACACTGACTTTTCAGCCACCGGCAAGCCCATGGTTGCCTCAATTCGCGCCAGATTCCCTGACCGCCCAGTAACTTCCAAGGAAGTGAAGGCCGCGTGGGAGTCATTCACCAGCACCGAGTAACCGCGCATGGTAAGTTTGGCCATAACGACAATAGCTGACATGGTGGCCCATTGCAGGCTGCGCCTCGATGATGTGCTACTGACTGATCCTGATGAATTGCTTTGGTCAGAAAGCGAACTACAGCACTATGCCAATGAAGCGATCAAAGAGGTCGCTATTCGTACCCTATGTATTAGAGACTCGGGCCGGAACGAGGCAGGGCTGACGCTCTATCCAATTACCTCCCCAGCCAACACCATTACTGTGGACCGTCGCGTCCTGGTGATAAAGCGGGCTTGGTGGAATGACACCGTACTGCGCGCCGAATCGGAAAAATTCCTTGATGAAGCTGAAAACCCCGCATCCGCTGGCTCATGGCGCACAGATACAACGGATGAACCCCGACAATTTGTCCTCGAAAGGGCTTCAAGGCAGCTTCAGCTTGTTGGTTTACCTACTGTTGATGGCAATATTAAGCTCGATATTGTGCGCCTGCCTCTGGAGACTCTGGAAACAGGCACCCCGGAAATACCGCAGTATTATCTGTCTGACTGTCTTGATTGGATGTGCCATCTTGCTTATCTAAAGAACGATGCCGACACCAAGGACACCAAGCAGGCAGCCAATTTTAGTGCCATGTTCACCGGCAAGGTCGGCCCCAGGCCAACAGACTTGCTGATTGAGTTGGACTATCACCAGGCAGGCAGGCGCAGGCCGCGCTTGTATTACTATTAATGGCTGACAACGAACCGACATTGATGGTTCGGCAGTTTTTGGGACTGAGAAACACCGCGCGCCCGGCATCCCTACCTTTTGGTTCACTGGTTGAGGCCACCAACATTGATATCGATGACGAGTTCGGCGTTGAGCGAAGGAGCGGATATTCAGCCGTGTCGGGATTAACAGCAGTAACCGCCGCCTATTCAACCAGGGATGACAAAAGCCTGTACGTGGTTGATGGCGGGATACTGAAGCGCGTAATCTCGATGGCCCCGGTGGTTACGGCTGCCATAGAGACAGGAGTGGGCCCGGGAGAAGTCTGGTGGGCCGATAACGGCGAGCATGTTTTCTGCTCTGGCGCGGTCAATGGCGTGATCCATGGCGACACCCTAACCTCTTACGGCGAGTGGGGCTCAGACGACGAGCTCACCTTTGACGCGCAAGGGCAAACCATTGATACCGATGAGGCCGACATAGGCACCCTGGATCCACCAGAAAACACAGAATGCGTAGCCTTTCACGAAGGGTCCGTGTGGCTGGCCTACTACGACACTGTTTCCGATCAGTCCTTTGTATTCAAATCAAAGCCATTTTTCTGGAGCCGGTGGGACTTGGCGACAGATTATATGGCGATACCTGGCCGTGTACGGCTGCTGGCATCGGCCACCGGTGGGCTTTTGATCGGCACTGACCGGGCGGTGATGGTTTTTAGTGAGGAAGTGCTAACTCCTCTGGCTGACTACGGCGTAGTAACCGGCCAATGCGATGAAGATAATGGAAAAGTCTATTTTTGGACAGAAAGAGGGCTTTGTCGTGGTTTACCATTTGAAGCGATCACTGAAGAAACCGTTAGTGTTCCTGCTGGGAGCCGTGCTGTTCTGGCCGTTATACGGAGCAGAGGGCGCAAGCAGGCTATTGTCGTCACCACAGGAGGCGGCGAACCCGATAACGCTTATGGGTAACTGTTATTGGGAGAATGAAGTCAGTGTGGTTGAGTTCTGTGCTGGTTCGCTGGATTTTCTGGAAATACAGAATATGAGCGGGAGCGCGGCCAATGATGATTTTGGCGGCACTATTGTTCTTGGTAGTGATGGTTTCGCCTACGTTAGCGGAATGTATGGCAACGAACAGATACAGGTACTGAAGGATGATGGCCGGGAATGGCAGCCTCACTCAGTAGTGGTGGCAAGTGATGCAACAGCGGGCGATGCCTTTGGTCACGCCATGGCGGTTCAGGGCGACACGATGGTAGTCGGCGCGTATGGCGAGGACAATGCCAACGGTTCGGCAGCAGGATCGGTCTATGTGTTCACTCGGGTAGGCGAAGTCTGGACCCAGCAGCAAAAGCTGCTCGCAGGCCGGAGTGTCTATGTCGCGGCCTACAACAATATGGGCTATTCTGTGGCGCTGGACGACAACACTTTGGTGATAGGCTCTCAGGGGGCCGAAGCATCAGGCGGGACCAATCATGGTCAAGTCGAGGTTTGGACTCGGGCAGATGACGAATCACCCTTCATTTTTGCGGTCGATTTAGAAGATCCCAGTCAAGCTACCGCGCAATCCTTTGGTTCTTCCGTGGCGATCAACGATGGCACTATGGCCATTGGCGTTCGATATGGCACAGTAAACAGCAAGATCAATATAGGCTATGTGTTGATGTACTCGGGATCTGGCGCATCATGGTCGCTCGATGCCAAGCTGGAGAACCCGCGGGAATATACTGGCTCTGCTTTTGCTGAGTTTGTGAACTTCAGTCCGGGCGGCGAGTATCTGATTATTGGGTGCGCGTGGATAGAGGACAACATTTTAAATCTTGCCAAATCTTACGCTTATATCCACAAAAAGACGGGCGGTAGCTGGACACTGACAGCAGAACTGGACAGCGGGAAAGAGCTGGACCGCGAGGACGGCTATTATGATGGGGTGTCGGTCTCAATGACCGACGACATTGCCGTTGTGGGTGATATGGGATTTTCTACAGTGACGGCCACCACGCCCGAGCAGACTGGTGCCATTGATGTTTATATTCGTGATAGTGAGGACTGGCCACTGGCGCAGCACATAGAGCCCAGTTCCTCTGCGGAATACGGCTATTTTGGCCGGGCAGCGGTCGTTAATGGCGACACGATTATGTCCGGTGCGCCGTCCCAAGGCACCAATGGTAGATTGTTTATATTCCAGAACGTCCCAATTGACCCGCTTCCACCTGGCTCTTTTATCTCGCAAGGCGTGATGGAGGCTGACAACGGAGCGGCTGGTGATATTGCAGGCTGGCAGGTAGGTATCAGCGGTGACTACGCCATTATGGGAGCGAAGGGCAAAGCATCAAGCAAGGGTGGCGCTTATATATTCCACCGGGTAGCGGGTGTCTGGACCCAGCAGCAAGAGCTGGTAATGAGCGACGGCGTGGCAGGCGATATTGCAGGGTATGCTGTAGCTATTAGCGGAGACTATGCGGTAGTCGGGGCGTCCAATAGGGTGGCTGGGGCTTATGACGGCGGGGTGTACATCTTCCATAGGGTAGGCGCGGTCTGGTCAGAGCAACTGATACTGGAGCCGCCCACCCCTGGCAATGGTGACGAATTTGGATACTGGGTAGAAATTCAGGGGGACACTCTGGCTGTGGGTGTTCCTGGGTATGACGGTTATGACGGTGCCCTCGATATTTATGTGCGCGACGGCGTGACATGGCCCCTGGAGCAGCGCCTGGAGCCAAGCGACAAGGTAGCCGAGGCAGGCAACGGCATGGGCATGTCGATATCTTTGGATGGCGATCAGCTTGCCTGTGGCAACTGGAACGGCCACGCCTACGTGTTCACCCGGTCTGGCGCGGTCTGGACGGAACAAGACACCTTCACCCCTGTAGACGGCAACGGCAGCGCCGATTACTTTGCCGAGGACTTGAGCCTGTCTGGTGATTACCTGGCGGCGGCGGCCTACAAAGACGACAGCGGTGCCGGGGCGTTCGATATTTGGTTACGTACCGGATCTACATGGACACTCCAGCAGCGGATTAAGTCACCAGCCCCAGACAGTAGTTACAAATTCGGCATGTCAGTGGCCCTCATTGATAATGCAACCGTGATTGTTTCTGAGCCGTATGCTGATGTTGATTCCCTTGATGCTGTGGGCCTGGTCCGTGTGTTTAAGCGTGAAGGTGCCACCTGGACGATTTTTCAGACATTTACGCACGATGACTATGGCGTTACTGACTGGCTGGGTGAGCATATTGCTTACGATAACGGATCCATGGTCGGCGGAGCCCAGAAACGAGACACCAATGTAGGCGGAATGCTTGCGTTTGTTATAGAGAATTAACTTTACCCCGCTTTAGCGGATATACGGGCCCGACAGGTCTTACTAGATAAATGTTTGAGCACAGCAAGTCAACTTAATAGAGAGAGGTATCAAAATGTTACGATTTAGCACGGGATTGCGCGACGGGGTTCTCGACGCAACCGGCATCCGAGAAGCTACTGCCAACGGAGTGCTGCGCATTTACAGTGGCGCGCAGCCAGCATCAGCAGATACCGCCGTTTCCGGCACACTACTGGTTGAAGTTACAGTAGACGGGGCGGCCTTTGCACACGGAACAGCCACCAACGGCCTTAACTTCGATGCCCCGGCCAATGCGGTACTGTCCAAGGCGGCGGCCGAGACCTGGCGCGGTAACGGCCTTGCAGACGGTACGGCCGGATGGTTTCGGTTCTGCTCTAATCCGGTGGATAGCGGCGGTGCATCCAGCACCCTGGCGCGTATCGATGGATCCGTGGGCCGGTCTGCGGCCGACCTGAACCTTTCAAACATCAATATCCTTACTGGCGTCCCGAACACAGTTGACGTGTTCCAGATTTCAATGGATCAGGGTTAATAGGAGGCAATCATGTCGAGTGGACTTTCTAACCTTGCCATCGAATCTATGTTGAATCATATGTTCGCTACCGGCACCTATTCCAAGCCGGCCGGGCATAAGCTGCATCTTCATGTGGCGGATCCTCATGCCTCGGGCGCTGAAGTCGATGTAGTTGTCGATGATACCGCCTACGCTGAGCAGACGATCACCTTTGATGATGAGGGTGATACGGCCGATAAGCGCGTCTATAACGACGCTTTAATCACATTCCCGGCTGTTGTTTACGGCACCGGTGCTGCGGCCTATGACGTGACGCACTGGTCTGTTCAGGACGGTAGCGGTGTGCTCATGGCGGCTGGGCCACTTCCCACCACGGTTACTCGCAATGCGGGTGAACCAATGGCGCTGAATATCGGTGCCATCTACATTGAACTTGAGAGGACCGCCTAATGTCGTTCAAAGTATCTACTGGCCTGCGCGACTATATGTTGGCGACAGGCTCACTCAAGACTGCAATGGATCTGGGATTTCTGCTGCTTTATTCAGGGCCTGTACCGTCAGTTGCTGATGATGCTCTTGGCGCAGCCCAACTGCTTGCCACGATATCAGTGAGCGGCGGTGGCACGGGGCTTACCTGGGAGGCTGTCCCGGTTAATGGGATAATTGCCAAGGAATCAACAGAGACCTGGCAGGGCTCTATTGTCTTGAGCGGCACGGCGAGCTTCTTTCGCTTTGTTGCTGTGGCTGATGATGGGCTGTTGTCCACAACCCAGAAGCGCGTCCAGGGATTGATAGATAGTGTTGCGGCAGACCTCAATTTGTCCAATGTAGTGCTGACTTCTCCTGGGATTCAGACTATCAATCACTTCAATGTGGCGCTGCCTACCTTGTGATACGCCATATAAAGTTTATTGGTGACAACGGGCAGTGCGCGAAATGGCTGCCCTTTGCGAAAAAGCAGTACAAAACACTCAGTAAACTTTATTCCGGCCGCAGCACATGGACTTGGGAGAGGGTGATACCTGGCGGTGTCTGGATCAGGCTCTCCCACCATGGCGGTACAGGCCATATCAAAATAAGGGCGACACTCTTTGGTTATGAGTTCTCCACTGCCCTGGCTGGCACTGTGCATGACGGGCAGCCTGCAACCGGCTTTGTTGTCTGGCTAATCGCCGGGCATTTCTCTCAAAACGACCCCTATGAGATAAGCAAGGGCGGCGATGTGCAGTGGCGAAAGCTGACGGACATAAAGTTTACCCTGGTGCGCCCCTTCGTGACTCCAGAGAGCGACCCCCCAGAGAAGCGGCTTGAGGGCCGGAATCGTAGCGGCAAAAAGATAACTTTTGCGATAGATGCGCTGATAGACCAGCGGGACCGCTACCTGTATGCCGGGGACTGGCCCGAGCGCCTTTCGCTGAGCACTGATGCTGTTGAGCCCAGGCTTGACTGGTTCACGGTGCCACTGCCAGAAACTCCCGAGGAGGCACAGGAATGGGCCTTTAACGGATACCATGGCGGCGCAAAAGTAGTCACTTCCCCCACATTCCGGCGCAGACACATGGACCGGGCACAGGTGGAAATCCACAAGCATACGCTGGAAGAAGATAATCCAGGGGTGCCGATAGTGGACGAGAACGACGATCCTCTGCCAGCAGACTTCTACCTGTATCCCGCCGAGATTCAGGCAGCACTGTGGCACCAAGGCGTTCCTATCATTCATTCCGGCAGTGGCGGCACGTTTATCCATGATCTGTTGATGCACCATGTAGACCCGCTGCCCAACTTTGAATACTGGAACCCGAATATAGGTGCTGGGCCAATCAACCTGGCCGACTCACGCTCCAGTAATGCCGCGTTGTACAACAGCACATGGTTACTGGCCACCTCGATCAGCGGGGAAGATTATAAGTTTGGCCTATGGGAAAGGGACAGGAAAGTTGCTACCAACCTGGACTTTTCGGGGCACAAGCCATCATGGATCGACGGGGATGGCACGGCGGGCCCGGTTTACTCCAAGTGGTATTGGCGAGGCGACGGCAGGCGCTGCATGTCGATCCAGTACGGCCTGACTGAGCGGATAATACGGGATGATCCTATCCGGCCGCACGAACACGTTACTTTCGTTCCCCCGGGAACCACCAAAGGGCAGGATGTTGGCCTTGTTGAGTTGGAGTGGACCATTACCCCCAGCCAGGCCGCGCCGCCTGATGTGCCAGACGTAGAGATAGCGCACAGCCTAAATGTTCACAGCATAAACACCAGGGCCGTACCAGTTTTCCCAATAGCTTTGGATTACGACCTGTTTGACGGAAACATCCGGCGCATTATCGTGCTGGAGCCATGGATCGGGAACCCCTACCGCGATCTGTATGAGGCTGGCGGGGCAACATTCTATGGCACCCGGCCTATTTTGATTTACGCCCATTTTTGCACTCTCAATGATCTGGGCGAAGTATCGACGCCTGAATACAGTGTGCCGCTACTGCATGAGCCGTGGTTAGAAATCACGGACGATCCATACGCGCAGCCAAACAGCGTCCCTTGGGCCTATCACCCGCAGATCCAGGATGAGTACGGGTACTGGGTAGCGCGGTTTTGGCCAGGATCAGAGAGAAATTACAATAGTCAGGCGTTCATAGGCAGGTGGAACTACAGGGCCTTGGGCACAATTATCACATCGATGGACGCCAGGGTGCAGGGCATGACCCTGAAAACACGGATCTCGCAACCCACCTGGGCAGAGCACACCTACTGTAAGCGGTGGAGAATCTGGGGCGAAGAAGATTACCGCGAGTATCAGTGGTTTGACCGGGACGCTAACGCGATTACCCCTTCAGTGGACCCGCTGGCCACCCTTGTGACGCCGCAGGGAGTGGCGACCCCGCCCAACAATTATGTCAGGTTTGCCCCCGGCCACGCGCTTTGGCGCTATGAAATCGTGGATGGCCCCCTGGCCAGGGCAATGCGGCACATGGTAGACGCAAAAATCTACTTTGAAGATAACAACCCGTTCAAAGACATGAAGTTTGACGCGGCTGAATACACCAATGGCTTCAGGGTTCACCCGAACAGAAATTTCGCCGTATTTGTTCAGAATTGGACCGCTTTTTATGACGATGATTTACCGAATGACGTGCAAGCAAAGCTGGCCATCGACCACATTGAGTATTTCCATGGCTATGAAACGGACGAGGAAGGGGTTTTAATAGAGCCACCGGTGCCGATAGTGACTGTCGGTACGCATGTAGAAACGTATAATCTACCGCGAGAGACCAGTGTTTTGGTAGGTGGGCCCGGCACCTTCTCTAATGAAGGCAACGTGGTTATTGCTAATAACGGAATTTGGGTGAAATGACATGACTTGGCTATTAAACGCCCTGACCAAGCCCGGCGACACTACGGTAATCCCAGGCACACCTGGCACACCGGGTAATCCCGGCAGCCCAGAGGTGCCTGGTTACTGGGTGGTGGGATCAACTGAGCAGGAATGGAAGTGGAGTGATCTGGAACCCAACGTCATTGACGATGACTTCAGCGCCCACAGGTACTTCGACGGCAGGAAATTTGCGGCAACTTCCTTCATTGATGGCGATCCGCTTATTTACGTCTACCACTGGACGGGCGAGGCAGTCAGCATTTGGGTGCCACCAGTCCCGGCCGTACCACCTACCGAGGGCGTTCCTGCTACAGAACACCAAATTATTGAGGATTACAGGCTTGGGTGGGATGGTGGAGCAACCGGCCCAGCAGCACTGACTGAGGGCGATGC
>QNFR01000093.1 GCA_003646405.1 Gammaproteobacteria bacterium | reverse complement strand
TGAACCCGGCACCGCGGCGCATGGCTACAATAGTACCGGCCCTCATTTCGCCCGGCTGCACAACCTGAGTGGCCCGCCCTTTAGTTTTATGCCCGAACTAGCCTTTGTGGAGGTGCTGGGCGCAGGTGGTGTTGAACAGGTTTACTCCATCATTCACAACGATTCCTATTCCAACAATGCCCAGGTATTCAAGGAAGCTGAGCGGCGCATTCCGTCAGAGGACTACCTGACCGTGGTCACCGGATTTATCGGCTCCTACCCCAATGTGTTTTTCCAGTTGCACGAGAAGGATCTGGACGATTTCGTCAAAGCCATCATCGCCTTACGCAGTGAGCGGGATTACGCCGCGTTGGTGTCACGTTATGGGGTCAGGCGCAATGCGAGCTGGTTCTGGAAGCTCAGTGATAAATTTCACGCACACTACAAAAAGCACTACCCAATAGAGGCGGGACTGTTCGACCTCAACCGCTACGAGAACCGCTGAATCGTCGCTACCGCCGGCTCTGGCGACGTACCGTACCTATTTATTGTACATGTCGCTACCGCCATCCATGGCTCTCGCGACTTACCGTACATCCTGTACATAAAGAAGTAACGAGGACACAACATGCTGTACAGCTACACCACACCATTAATCGGTGGCCTGTTGATAGGGCTATCCTCAGTCGCCCTGTTGTATTTTCTGGGCCGCATGGCAGGCATCAGCAGTATCGTCTGGGGAGCGATCTCTGCCCAACCCGATAACAGCTGGCGCTGGCTGTTCCTGGTCGGCCTGGTTATCGGGCCGCTCCTGTACCACCAACTGACGGCGACCGCCTACCCCACCGCGAGCCCACTGCAGTGGTGGCACGCGCTTATCGGTGGCTTATTGGTGGGCTTTGGTGTCAAGTTGGGCTCCGGGTGTACCAGTGGTCACGGCGTTTGCGGGATAGGCAACCTCTCTCCCCGTTCGCTGATTGCCACCATCACTTTTATGGCCACAGGCATCATCACCGTCTATGTGATGCGTCACCTGTTGGAGGGCATGTAGATGCGGGGGATTGTTGCTCTACTTTGCGGAATGGTATTCGGCGCAGGCCTGGCGGTTTCTGGCATGACGGATACCGCCAAGGTGTTGGGTTTTCTGGATATATTCGGCACCTGGGTGCCGGACCTGGCGTTCGTAATGGGTGGTGCCGTGTGCGTTACCCTGGTGGCCTTCCACTTTGTACTGAAGCGTAAACAGCCAGTGCTATCAGCGGGCTTCGCTTTATCGGGAAAAACAGCCATCGACGGCCGCCTATTGAGTGGCGCCACCATCTTCGGTATCGGCTGGGGCGTCTATGGCTACTGCCCGGGGCCGGCGCTGTCGGCGCTGGTTTACCTGGACAGCAAGACCGTTATATTCGTCGTGGCCATGTTGGTCGGTATGGCGCTGGCCAACAAAGCAGGCAGCGCTTAAGTCACCGGTCTGGCAACACCGGGCCCTATTTGATCCCGCCGTAGCGATCATCCCATTTTTTGACAATGGCAGTGTACGAGCCATCTTTGCGTGTTGCCGCCAGCGCGCGATTGAATTCGGTAATCACCTTTTCATGCCCGGGAAAGCTACGACTGGCAGCGACGTGACGCTCTACATGGGGTAGTTTGATGGGGACAACCTCAAACCGGGTGATTTTATCCGCCAGGTATTCATGCAGTTGCAGGGTGATGGTGCGCTGGTCGCCAATAACAAAATCCACTGAACCATTAAGCAGGTTAAGCAGATTCTGGATCATGTGGTTTTCCTGTACCAGAGTCAGGTCGGGTATCGCCGCAAAATCGACACCATAGGCGTAATCCGTCCGGACGCCCAGGCGGCTGCCGGCCATGTCCTCCAACTTGACATAATTGCCTCTATCGGAGCGCTGTTTCAGAATAATCAGTTCACTGCGCAAATAGGGCTCACTGAACAGCAAGTCCTTGTTGCGTTCGTCTGAATACCAGACCGAGGCCAGACCATCGTACACACCCAGCTGCGCTCCTTCCACGGCACGCGACCAGTTCCCAATGGTAATAACCGGGGTGTAGCCAGTACCTGTGAAAATATGCTTGACCAACTCCAGCGCCAGGCCCTGCTCAGGCAGCTGCGCATCCGCATAGGGCGGCGAAGTGTTGGCCATCAGCTTCACTTTTTCCTCCGCCATGACTACGCCACTACCAACAGCCACACTCGCGACCAGAAGCAAAGCAAATCTCAACATATATACACCTCTATTTAATGAACCACGGACAAATCACAGTATAGTGAGCACGGCAAGAATAAACCGCATTTTTTTTAATATCCACGCCTTTCTCACCGCGCACTGAGTACCGCCAGGCAGTAGCCTTATTTTAGAGGATAACCGTGCGCTGGCCGTTGAGCATAACGCGCTGCTCGCAGTGCAGGCGCACCGCCTGTGACAAGGCAGTGGCCTCGATATCGTGGCCCAGGTGTACCATCTGCTCCACTGAAATTTCGTGGTCTATGGAGCGCACTTCCTGCGCGATGATGGGACCTTCATCCAGATCCGGCGTAACATAATGCGCGGTGGCCCCGATAACTTTCACCCCGCGCTCATAAGCTTGATGATAGGGCCTGGCACCCTTGAAGCCCGGCAGAAACGAGTGGTGGATATTGATGGCACTGCCCTGCAGGTTCCGGCATAAATCATCCGACAGGATTTGCATGTAGCGCGCCAATACCAGCAGATCTGCCTTCTGTTGTTTCATCGCGGCCAGAATCTGCGCCTCCTGAGCCGGCTTGGTGTCCGCTGTGACTGGCAAATAGTAATACGGCAGGCCATACCACTCCACCATATCCCGGCAATTCTGATGATTGCTCACCACCCCCACGATTTGCGCCGGCAGGGCGCCGGATCGCCACTTGGTGAGCAATGTGCTGAGACAATGATCGTACTTCGAGACCGCCAGCAGCACTCTGGGATTATCCAGCACCGGACGCAGCGTGTAGTCCATATCCAGCTCCTGCGCCAGGCCTTCGAAACGTTGCCGGAACTCTTCCATTGAGACAGCCAGAACCCGGTCATCAAACACACAGCGCAGGAAAAACATCTCGCTCACCGGATCGGTATAGTTGGAGACCTCGGTGATAAAGGCGCCACAGTCCAGCAGCAGGGTTGAATAACGCGAGACTACGCCCAGGCGATCCGGGCACTTGAAAGACAAAATATAGGATTGGGCGTCACATTTCAGGTTGGGGTCTGTCATTATTACCACGTTAGGTCCATTCAAAAATTGCGAAATCAGCTCGTCCGCCCAAGGTCAGGTCAGGCTTCACCACATCAGGTCCTCGGGAATCTGGTAGTCCGCATAGGGATCATCCTCATCCACTTCGACCTGGTCATTGGTGTTGAGTAACACGATAGACTGCTGGTCCCGCTGCATTATTTTTTCAGCCGCGACAGCGGGAAGAATTTCATACTCATCGTCCAATTTCGCTATAGCCAGGCGACCTCTGATTAAATCATTTTGTAACTTCCGCGTCAGGTATATCTTTTTAATTTTGGTGCCATCGGTAAATTGATGTGCCACATCACCCCTTTGGCGATCAATTCGGTTCATCTTGATCAGTTGGACAACCTGGGCCTGTATGGCCTTCTTTTCGGCCTCGGCCTGATGTTGCTTGTTCAGCGCCCGGCCGCGCGCAGATTGTTCCGCCAGCACGCGTCTGGCCTGTTCCTTGTTTTCATCCACCCGGGTCTGACCCTTTTGACGACCCCTGGCCTCTTTGAGTTGCTCCCGCTTGATTTGCTTCGCCTTCTTTAGGTCGACCACGCCAGCTTTGAGGAGTTGGTCTTGCAAGGATGCCATAGCTTAAGCCCTGTATTGAGTCGCTTGAAAGCGCAATTATCGTCAATTACAAGGTCGCTGGCAATCAGCCAGTAACTATTATCAATCTCACCTTCAGTGCTATGCTCGCACTTTCTGATACAGCCTCATAGCGGAGTTCGTGTTGCATAAGAAAAAACTGTTCTGGGCGGCCTTTGCTATCCTGGTACTGGTATTTGGCGTAATCCAGTTCGTGCCGTCACCAGCGCCGCTCATTCCGGCCCAACTGCCGGCGGCACAGCGCGAAGCACATCGCCTGCTCAATTTTCAGGATATCGCCTACTTCCGGGACCTGAGCGGGTATCAGACTGGCGAGGGTAAGCAGGTGAAATGGCGTGTCCCGTATCGGGCCGGCATCTTGAGCGGCTCGTCAGATGATGACAACAAGGGCCTGACAGGGGAAGACATGGCGCGCCCCGAAAACAACCCGCCCGAATAAGACAGTGCTATTACTCAATGACACCCATCACGAATATCACCAGTACTGCCGGCGGCACCACAAAACGTATCAGGAAGTGCCAGACCTCGTAAGCGACAGCATTGAGTGAGGTCAATTCGTCGCGAGTGGCCTCTTTCTTCACCGCCCAACCGGCGAAGACAGCGATCAGTAAACCACCCACGGGCAGCAGGATCTGGTTGGAAAAATAGTCCATCACATCGTTGAAGTTCTTGCCGCCCAAATCGAGGTCACCCATCACGTTGTACGACAAAATGCTCAGCACACTGAACATCGCGACGGAACCGACCACCAACAAGGCGCTTTTGTGCCGGGGCATGCCAAAACGATCTTCCAGCCAGGCATTGACGGACTCCACCAGACCGACCATTGAGGTGATACCTGCAACCGATAACATCAGGAAGAACACCACACTGAACAAATGACCGCCCGGCATCTGGGCGAAAGCCACCGGCAGGGTCTGGAAGATCAGCCCGGCGCCTGCCGCCGGATCCAGGCCGTAATGAAACACGGCGGGGAAAATCACCAGGCCTGCCAACAGTGCCACAAAGGTGTCTGCCGCCACCACGATAAGCACCGATTGCGTGATGGAGGTAGATCTGGGCAGGTAGGAACCGAAGGTCATCATGCCTCCCATGGCCACCCCGATGGAGAAGAAGGCCTGACCGATGGCTGCCAACACCGTGGCAAAGCCGATTTTGCTGAAATCGGGGGTAAACAACCACCGTACTGCCTCGTAAAAACCTCCGGCAAAATAGTTGTAACCGACCAACCCCAACAGCAGCAGGAACATCGACGGCATCATGACACTGACCGCCCGTTCGATGCCATTATGAATACCGGCGTACACGATCCAGCCGGTGATGGCCAACCCCACCAGGGTCCAGAACAACATACCCAGGTTGCTATCGAGTACGCTGGCGAACTGCGCCTTGGCGGCTACCGCATCAACACCGCTAAAACCGCTGGTGACGGCCTTGTACAAGTACCACAGTACCCAGCCCACCACCACCGCGTAGATAATCTCGATAGTGTAAGCCGCGAGCAGGCCCATGCCGCCTACCCATTTCCACCGTGTTGACCTGCCGCTCTGGGTGGCTACGCTGGCCATGGCCGAGGGTGGACTGCCCTGTCCGCGACGACCGATCAACAATTCCGCCATCAAAATGGGAACACCAATACCAAAAGCACAGGCCAGGTACACCAGTACAAACGCCGCCCCGCCGTTCTCCCCCGCCACATAGGGAAACCGCCAGATATTGCCCAGCCCCACGGCAAAGCCCACTGAGGCCATAAGAAATGCAAAACGGGATGACCATTGCGCGCCGCCGGCTGCAGCCATTGAGGGTATCTCCAACTCAGGTGTTATTCAGTCGAGTCTACCCAGCCGCTGCAAAACTTGCCAATGATAATCCTGGAAACCGCTAGCGATGTTCAAGCACTGACTGCGCGAGTCGCCTGTTGCAGCCAGCCCTTTGCCGAACCTTGTAACAAAGGCCCTATCGTCGCAGCGACATGTTGGTGGTAGGCGTTAAGCCACGCCAGTTCAGCCGCACTCAGAAGCCTCACGTCGAGCAATCGAGTGTCGAACGGCACCAGGGTAATGGCTTCAAACTCCAGCATGGGTGTTTCATCAGTGCCGGGCTGTGCTTCACGCACAACCAGCAGGTTCTCACAGCGCATACCAAATGCGCCGTCCCGGTAATAACCCGGCTCATTACTGACAATCATACCCGGGCACAGTGCTACACCATTGGGCCCCTTGGATATGCGCTGGGGCGCCTCGTGTACGCTGAGAAAAACACCCACGCCGTGACCGGTACCGTGATCGTAGTCGAAACCCGCCTGCCACAGAAACTGACGGGCCAGCACGTCCAGTTGAGTCCCGGTAGTACCTTTGGGGAACCGGGCCCGGTCCAGTGCGATATGCCCCTTTAATACCAGGGTAAACATGCGGCGAATATCCGCACCGGCATCGCCGATGGCAACCGTACGGGTAATATCCGTAGTACCGTCGGTATACTGGCCGCCGCTGTCCAGCAGATAGGCCGTATCCATTTGCAAAGTGGACGGCACCGTGTTGCGGTGATTGTAATGACACATGGCGGCATTGGCGCCGGCGGCGGAAATGGTGTCGAAGGAACATTCGTGAAAGTGCTCACCCTGCTCACGAAAAGAGAACAGTTTGTCAGACAGGACAGCCTCGTCATGCAGACGCCCCGCGGACACCTCGGCATCCAGCCAGGCCAGGAAACGAATTTCCGCCACCGCATCGCGTATATGGGCACGGCGTGTGCCGGCCAGTTCTACTGAATTTTTGCAGGCCTTTGGAATAAGTACGGGATCCTCTCCCACCACCAGGGTGGCCCCGCCACGCTCCAGAACCAGCTGCGTCCAGGCGTTGGCCGTTTGCCTGTCAGCCAGGATTTTCTGGCCCTGATAAGTGGACAATGCGGCAGCCGCGTCAGATTCGGGCAGTACCTGCACGCCCTCCCCGACATGCCCGGCAAACCCCTCTGGAATGCGCGCGATGTCTACAAACAAGGTGACCTCTCCGGTTGCTCGCAACATCGCGAAACTCTGTACAACAGGTAGCTGCGGCAGGTCGGTACCACGGATATTCAGCAGCCAGCTCACCGAGTCAGGCGCGAAGATCAGGGCGGCGTCACAACCCTGTTCCGCCACCGCCCCGGCAATACGCTCACGCTTGCTGCTGCACGATTCACCGGTGTACTGCCGGGCCAGCAGGAGAGCCGGGCGCACCCGCGGCGCGGGCCGGTCCAGCCAGCAGCGATCTACCAAATTATCCGTATCGGTGATCAGTTCCAGTTGTGCGCTCGCCAGTGTTTTGCCCGTGTCCTGGTACCAACGCAGGCTATGTAGGCGTGGATCGCAGGCTACCCGGGCACCCGCGGGTAACTCACGCGTCAGCCACCTGGCGTGAGGTTCCTCTATCAGGTGATGGTATTCGAACAATTCACCAAAGACCTCGCGACGCACTTGCACAGTGTAGCGGCCGTCTACGAAAATTGCCGCCTTGTCGCGCAGTACAATAACCACGCCGGCAGAACCGGTAAACCCGCAAATCCAGCGCAGTCGCTCATTGTGGGTGGGGATATACTCCCCCAGGTACTCGTCCGCCCGTGGGATGACCAGCGCATCATAGCCGGCGCTGGCCATTAACTCACGAATAGCAGTCAGGCGCTGCGCAATAGTGTTCATAGCAGGGTTCTATCTCACATAGTCAGGCTCAAGTGTACCTGAATTGTCCCCTTACTCTTAGAGCTCACCGTCGAACACTATGCGGTAACCCCCCGGCTCCACCACCGCGATCAGCGACAGGGCCTGTTGCAACTGGGCGTCCATGGCCACCTGGCTGCTCACCAGAATATCCACCCTGTAATTCCTGTCGTGCAGTTCCACGGTACCCGTGGCTGCCACCGGGCCCGCTACGGTCACTACCTCGCCCCGCAGTATTTCTTCCGCTACCTGGTGAAAATCCAGCGCGTATGTGCCCAGTGGCAGCGACCCCCCGGGCGACTCCCAGCCGCCGTTTTGCCATACCAGACGCCCGGCGCCACTGTGTGGCAGACCGTTGCGCAGTTGCAGATTGTCCAGTTGCGCAGACAGGGTGCCAGTCAGGGCTACAGGCACGAACTGGCGCAACAGATCCGCCGCCACCACAGCTTCAAATTCATACAGATCCAACTCCTGTGGCCCCCGCAACACCAGGTCACCCGAAATGACCTGACTGCCCCAGACACTGCTTAACGTCAGGCGCGGTGCCAACAATAACAGGGACCGGGGATCCAACGACCAGCGCACGGCGCCCAGGTGTAAATAACCCGGTCCGGCGCGTACCAGGGTGCGGCTGGCGTTACCGCGCCATAGGGTGCCGCCAAAACCCTGCATCAGCACCTGATCGGCCGGCAATAGCAGATTCAGTAATCGGGCCGGCGCGGAGACCACAAGACTGATACACAACAACACCAGGACAACGCCCCAGGAAAATCGAGACATCAGTACACTACCCCGCTTGTGC
This sequence comes from Gammaproteobacteria bacterium, assembly GCA_003646405.1. Classification (GTDB taxonomy): domain Bacteria; phylum Pseudomonadota; class Gammaproteobacteria; order Pseudomonadales; family Halieaceae; genus JBALVO01. The sequence continues at coordinate 442 of QNFR01000093.1, read as the reverse complement.
TATACGAACGGTCGCGTTGACACGCCCGACCGTGCCCGCCTGGGTGATGGACACCTCACGCACCAGCAGCCCTTCCCGGTACTCCATCTCATGCAACCATAGCAGTACGTCGTCAAAGGCCGCGTTTTCCAGGCGCACCTGTATTTCCCCGCGGCTGTTCGGCTGCAGGCGACTGACCTGCAGCTGTAACCGACTGGTAGACTGGTTGATCAGGGACACGAGATTGCGCCGGGAACTGGTCCCGGTACCGCCCTCGCGCAGTTGCAGTATCTCCGACACCATGGCGTCCACTCGCTGCAAAGAGCCTGCCACACCCTGGTTCTGTACCTGCAGACGATCGCGCATGCTGTCCAGCGGCGACCAGATAAACATGTAAAGCACGTACAAAGCCAGGGCGAGGCCAAGGGCAAGCAGGCTCGCTTGTTCCCTTTGATTGAGTTGT
>QNFR01000092.1 GCA_003646405.1 Gammaproteobacteria bacterium | reverse complement strand
CAGCGATGCGGTCGATATTGGGTGTATCATAATCCAGCATGCCCCGGTGGTAGGCGCTGATGTTGTCCTGACCGATGTCATCGCCAAAGATCATGATGATGTTAGGTTTCTTTGCCGCAAGCGCCCCCGCGGACGCTCCGACCGTCATAAGCACAGCTGCCACGAGTGCCGGCAACGTTTTATAACAGTTTGATTTCATGTGAAATACTCCGTTTTTCAACTGATTAAAAAATGACAAACACAAGAGGAGCCGTACCCCTCCCCCGCCTGTCGGGTGCCCTTTTTAGCGTAACCAGACAACCAACGATCAATTGTCAACACACCATTATATGACACCCTCAATTAGAGCTGGGGTATAACTGGCCGTCAATACTTGTATCCAAAATCCGCAGAATAAATTTACGATACGAAATGGTTCGAACAGCTCGAAATGGCTCGAAATGCCAAGGTAAATGAGATCGATCAAGAATGGGTAGATTAGCTGCCGATTCCAGAACTTCGCGAGCCTATCACGCCGATAGTGTGGAAGCGCTTGGCGAGACGTATCGCGCTGCGCCGGTCGATTATGTCCAGATTGCGTCCGGCCGCCTGGGTGCGAATCTCCTGGCGAGCATTTGCTAAGCCACTGAGATTCCGGAGACACAATACTTAATTGCGCGCTCAACGCTATTTGGGTCCCGGCCGCTTCTCCTAATCTAAGCACACCAACCTTAACGGTAGTGCACGATCACACGATCAATTTTGCCATCTACATCAAACTCCATGACCTCTATAGCCAGCTTATCCATCACCGATTTGTAATAAACGGCGATGGAATTCAAACCTGTGCAGACATCGAGCAAGTCAAAGTGAAGGTCTGGCATTTTCTCCAGCGCGCCCTCCGCTGCTTGAAACAAGGTGGTTACACCATTACACGATACCGCTAGAATAGGTGCTCCGGGGCCGCCGGTGATTTTGCCATGGTCCACATACTGGGAGTTCTACCTGTGTCAAAAGCGGGGCGCACGATCGGATTGGTACTTACCTGTGCCATGTTTGCATTCAGTGCTCATATGTTCACCCAGACCGGTGATTGGGTGGCTGCGGTATTTGCCGTGGGCAGCCTGGGCTACGGCCTGTTTTTCCTCCGTGCCGCCACAGGGAATGGTTCTTGATGGGCTTGCCCCGGCTTGTGTCCATAGCACCCCTGTGTTTCTTTTGGCTCGTACTGCTGACCGGATGCGCCGGCCTCACGCCGCAACTCGACCCACCGAAGGTTAGTATTGACAGCTTTACCAGTCTTCCATCATCAGGTGGGGCGCCACGCTTTGAAATAAAATTACGCGTGGCCAACCCCAACAAACAAACGCTGGATATTGCCGGTATCAGCTACAGCGTCGAGTTGCTCGGCAAAGAGGTGATCAGTGGTGTCACCAATGATGTGCCAACGATCGAGGGTTATTCAGAGGAGGTAGTGACCCTGGAGGCCGGTTTGCAGCTGTTTCAGTTGCTGCGCCTGTTGAGTAGCCTGGGGCGCACGCAGGCCGATGCCCTGGACTACCGTCTCTCGGCAAAAATTGACTTTAATGGCTTTATACCGACCCAGCGTATAGAGGAAACCGGGGAGATCACCCTGTAGGGCCCAGATGACTGTGCAACTGACACACTTTTCCCGGCTCCTGGTAGTGATGACCTTAACTGTGCTGGTAAACACTGGCTGTAATACACAGTCTGACAGCACTGAGTTCTGGCCCATGCATACCATGGATGACACGTTTGAAGGCGCCGATGGCGTTGACCGTCATGATATCGATGGGGATGGTGATGGGGATCTGGTCGTCGGGTGGGAAGAGTCCGGCAAGGTCATCCTGCATGAGAATCCGGGGCCGCACCAGGCCCGAAGCAAATGGCGCAGTACCGACATTAGTGGCGGCTTGCAGGTGCGAAAAATCGAAGATGCGCGATTTGCCGATTTTGACAATGATGGAAACATTGACGCCGTTGTTACTGCCACCGAAAACCACAGTGAGAAGGTCGGCATACACTGGCTGGTAAACAGGCGGGACATTTTCAACAAGGATTCCTGGAAAGGGGCCTGGATTGACCCATCTATTGAGCTGCTGTTCCTGAAGGTCGCTATTGGGCAGATCGATGGAATCGGCGCCAACGATATCGTGGTTGGTTCCAAGGACGACACAAAACCCGCCCAGCTAGTGTGGTACCAGGCTCCAGAAAATCCGGATTACGGCAACTCAGATCAATGGAAGGGCTGGCCAATTGCGGATATTAAGTGGATTAACAGTATTGAAATACTGGATATCGATCAGGACGGAGATAATGATGTGCTCATGTCGGACTGGTCTGTTCTGGCATGGTTCGAAAATCCCGGTCGGGCAGATGCCCTGCAAAGCAGCCAATCGAAGTGGGCCAGGCACGTTATCAGTACCCAAGCGGTCTCGTATTTCACGAATTGCACTGCGGATAAAAACGACCCGTCAAAAATCCATCTAATCGTCAGCGATGTCACTGCAAAGATTCATATCAGTGCAGGCGATACTATCCTCTATTCAATAAAAAAGGAGTTCGATGCAAACGGCCACTGGTCGGGTAAATGGATAAAAAACAAGCTGACCACGCTGGCTCCTGCACCCGCTGATGCAGCGAAAAATGATTATGACGTTAAAGGAGTCGTCTGCGGAAATATTGATAGTAATGAAAATATTGACCTGGTCATGTCAGCCCGCGGGTATGGGCATGGTATTTTCGCGTTGATGAACATGGAAAGCCGGATGGGGCACCAGGCTCTACACCTGAAGGTCATATCCGATACCAACTACAATACCCGCAAAGGAATCAAGCACGACGACCTGATGCTGGATGACCTTGATGGAGACGGGGACCTGGATATCATCACAACGGAAGAAAGCGGCAATACAGGGTTGTATTTCATCGACAGGGGGTTGGGCCTGATATGGTACGAAAACCCCTTGTTGTCAGCCCCATAGTGATTGGGCGAAAATCCCCAGGATTATCACCGGACACACCAGCTTCACATACCAGGGCCAGATCTTCCAGAACAGACCCTGCTCCACATCCGGGTTGCCTTCGATCCGTTAGATTTCATTGCGCGGTTGGCGGCTCTGGTGCTTAAGCGCCGGCGAAGCAATCTGCCAATAGCAGCATGAAACAGACTTGGGGTTTACCCCTATAAAGGCTGGTTCACTGTGTCAGGGATGGGGTCCACTTCAGTTCCGATTGTCTTTAAGTCATCGCTAGTAGTCATCGTTCAAGCCGTCACGTGTTGCGACGCTCTTCATCATTCTCTGAGGGGTTTAGGTGATTAAAATATCACCATCTTGATTTTTTATCTCATTTTTGGTTTTAACGATGCCGCGGTCAGATTTGCTGGTTTTGCGAACAGCGAGCACTTCGACTTCAACATGAATTGTGTCACCCACTTTGATGGGTTGATAAACGGATAAATCCATATTTAAGAACGCAAGTCCAGTCCCCTGCATTGTTGGAATCAACAGGCCTTCTGCAAATATATAGGCCATTGCACCCGGCACAAATTTTTCTTTGATGACGGAATGCTTTTCTCTAAACAGGTCATCAGTAAAAATAACTTCGTTCATACCACTTAAGCCCAGAAAGCTAACCAAATCAGCATCTGTAATTGTACGGCCTACAGTGCGAAATTTGTCACCAATAGATAGTTCTTCCTAGCCAAAACCTAAACCTATAATTTTCATTGCTTCCTCCTCGGACGATTGATTTTTATTAAAGTGAATTACTTCTGAATTGCTTCAGAAGATTTGAATTGTTGTATTTCATCAGATGAGTAACCAAGTTCGGGGAGAATATCCTCCGTGTGCTCCCCTTTCCTGGCGGCTTGTATTGTGACAGAACCGGGCGATTTTTCCAGTTCGAAAGGCATTTGTTGATGATCGCCCTAATGGCGCCATTTTTTGACATTGAGCGGGAGGGCATTTCCATACTCTTCCCGCAGCGGGATGTGCACCTGTACACCGAGCAGGCCTGAAGATGCGGGACATTAGTAAGTCCGGCCGATACCAGTGGTCAAGCCGTAGTCGAATTGTTTATCTGAATTCACCCGGTTATCAGAGCCGCCAAAAGTCGTGATATCAAAGAACAGGTCCTCGATTATCTCCCAGCGTATTGTCAGGTCGGTGTCGCTTCTGACCCGGCTACTTCCATGATGCGCAATCGATGAGTGTCCATAAAATAGCGACCCAGCCCCGCGTTCTCCCGCATAGCCTGTCGTGGGGATGTGGACAATTCTAGTCTATCTTGGCCATGTTACCCGGATTCCTGTGTCGACTCTCAAACGTCGGAGACTCATGCTATGCTGCTGTAAATTCCGGAACCGGTGCACTCTGACCCCATGGTGTCTCCCTCCAATCTGCTCAGCCTGGCGCTGCTATATATCTGCATCCTGTTTGCGGTGGCCTGGTATGCGGACCGCTACTTCGTTCAGGCGGGGCAAAGTGGCGACGACGACAGCCGCATTCTGGGATTACGTGCCCCTACGCTGCGCGGCATCATCTATGCCTTGTCACTAGCCGTCTATTGTAGCTCCTGGACATTTTACGGCGCCGTTGGCAGTACCACTGAGTCAGCCTGGAGCCACGCGCCGATTTACCTGGGCCCGATTCTGTTATTCCTGTTCGGCTGGCCGTTGATCCGGCGGCTGCTGGCCGTGGGCGCCCGACATCGCATCACCTCCATTGCCGATTACATCGGGGCGCGCTATGGCAAGCGGCAGCCACTGGCGGTGTTGGTGACCCTGGTGGCCACTGCGGCGGTCTTGCCGTATATCGCACTGCAGTTCAAGGCACTGGCCCAGGCCTGGATTATCGTCGGCGGGTCGGTGGAGGAGGTCCAGTCCATCGGCGGTGATACGGCCTTGTTGGTGGCGATCATTCTAGCGGTATTCACTATTTTATTCGGTACACGCAGGCTGGACGGACGAGAGCGACACCAGGGCATGATGACGGCTATCGCCGTAGAGTCGGTGGTGAAGCTGGTGGCATTCGTCGCGGTCGCGGTGCTGGCTTTATCGTATCTGGGCAAGATGCCGGCGGCGGCACCGGTCATACAGGGCAGCGAGGCGCTGGGTGAATTTTCCTTGTCAGCGGATTTCCTGGCTCGCACCCTGATCAGCGCGCTGGCCATCCTGTGCCTGCCGCGCCAGTTTCACGCGATGGTGGTGGAGGCCCGGGAGGATACGGATATTCGTATCGCGCGCTGGATTTTCCCACTGTACCTAGCCTTGTTCATGTTTTTGGTCATACCGATCAGCATCGCTGGGGCCAGTGTGTTTGCGGTATCCGGCAGTGTTACTCCGGATGTGTACGTCCAGCTTTTGCCGATCGCCATGGAGTCAAAGTGGGTGACCGTCGCCGCCTTTATTGGCGGTATATCCGCTGCTACCGGTATGGTTATCGTGGCCACTGTCAGTCTCGCCATTATGATTACCAATGAGGTCATCGCGCCGCTTGTCATGCGCCTGAACGCGGACTCACCCGCGGCGGTATTGAAGCTGGGTGACAGCCTGCGCCGCATTCGACAGTTTACTATCGCCGGTATTTTACTGGCCGCCTGGCTGGTCACCCGCCAGATAATGGGGATTCCCTGGCTGGCCCAGATCGGCTTTATTTCCTTTCTCGCAGCGGCGCAACTCGCGCCGGCTCTGGTGGCGGGCCTATACTGGCGTCGCGCGCACGGGGTGGGGGTTATCACCGGTCTGTTGGCGGGCCTGGCGTTGTGGTTCTACTGTGCCGTGGTGCCCGTCATCGTGTCCCCGGACAATGCGTTGCTGCTCAATGGCCCGTTGGGAATAGACTGGTTGCGCCCGATGAATTTGCTGGGTATCGCCGGAGAGAGCAGGCTGGCCTATGCGACCTGCTGGAGTCTGGGTATCAACGTGCTGGCGATGGTGCTGTTATCCCGTGTGCTGCGGCCCTCCCGTGCCGATATCCGCCAGGCGCGACTGTTTACCGGGGAGCCCGATGTTGAACGCGATTCCAGCGACCAGGATTACCAGCTCAGCCTGATTCGTGTCAGTCAATTGCAGGCCCTGTTGCCACCTTTCATGGAGCAAGGGGAATTGCGGCGGATGTGGCGGCAGTTTGAAGATACCTATCAACAGCGCCTGCTGCCCGGTGACCGAACGCCAAACTTTGTGGTTAACCGGGTGGAGTCGGTGTTGGCCAGGATTATCGGCGCCACCTCGGCGCACAAGGCCATGGTGCAGCTGGAAAACACACAACAGCTGGCCTACAGCGACCTGGCGGGCATGGTCAGCGATGCAAGCAAACTGCATACCTTTAATCAAGAATTGCTGCAGACCACGGTGGAAAGCCTGCTACAGGGTATATCGGTGGTGGACAAGGAGCTCAGGCTGGTCGCCTGGAACTCGCGTTACGAAGAAATGTTCCACTACCCGGAGCGCTTTCTGTACGTGGGTTGCCCGATTGAGCGAGTGTATCGTTTCAATGCCGACAGGGGCGTATTGGGCCGCGGTGGCGGGTCGATAGAGGAAGAGATCGACAAGCGCCTGGCCTGGCTGAGGGAAGGCAACTCCCACCGCCTGGAGCGCACCCTGCCGGACGGCACGGTAATTGAAATACGCGGTACCCCCATGCCGCACGGTGGTTTCGTCACTACCTATATTGACATCACCGATTACCGCGACGTGGTAACGCAATTGGAGGAAGTCAAGATGGAGCTGGAAGCCAGGGTGGCTTCAGGCTCACAGACACTCATTGAAACCAACGCCAGGCTGCGCCAGGAGAACAGGCTGCGCGCCCAGGTGGAGTCCAGGTTGCGCGACGCTCACCAGAGCAAAACGCGCTTTATGTCCGCCACCAGTCACGATCTACTGCAGCCCATTAACGCCGCGCGCCTGTTCACCGCCGCGCTGAAGCCGCAGCTGGCTGATGACGTGAATGATACAACCCTGCGTGTGGTGGACCAGATAGACAGTTCCCTGCAGCGGGCGGAACAGTTGATCGAGGAGCTGCGCGAGATAGCCCGCCTTGATTCCGGCAAGCAGATGCCCCGGCGCACGCACTTTCCAGTGGCGCAACTGCTTGACGCCCTGTCGCAAGAGTTTCAGCCGTCGGCGGATATGAAAGCGCTGGAACTGCACCTTATCCCCAGCTCCTTGTGGTTGTACTCGGATCAGTCCCTGGTCTATCGCATCCTGCAGAACCTGGTCGGCAACGCGATCAAGTATACGGCGCGGGGCAGGGTGGTGTTCGGTTTGCGGCGTCGGCCGGATGGCGCTGAAATTCAGGTCTGGGACACAGGCCCCGGCATTGCCGAGCAGGACCAGGTGCGAATATTCCAGGAGTTTGAACGCCTGCAGCGCCAATCTACCCATGGCGACGAGGGCCTGGGCCTGGGCCTGGCTATTGTGCAGCGCTACGCTGATTTGCTGGGGCATCGCCTGCAATTGCGCTCCAGTGCGGGTGACGGGACTCTGTTTTCGGTGACCGTGACCTACGGGCAGGCCCAGGTTGTGCGGGGGGGGCTGGAAGAGGACGTTATAGGGCGCGACCTGGAGGGTATACGGGTACTGTGCCTGGACAATGACCCGCTGATACTCGAGGGTATGGAGCAACTCCTGCTGACCATGGGGGCAGAGGTGGCAACCGCCGGCAATCGGGAACAGCTGCTGGCGCACATTGCAGGTGGCGGGCGCCCCGATATCATCCTGGCGGATTATCACTTGGACGACGCTGACACCGGATTGAATGTGGTGCTCGAGGCCGGGAAACTCAATTCAACGGAAACGCCCTGCATCATCATCAGCGCGGATGACAGCGACGTGATTCGCGATCGGGCCAAGGCCGTGGGCTATCGCTTCCTGACCAAGCCGGTCAACGCGGCGCGCTTGCGGGCATTGATTTTGGCGTTGACGCGGTAGTGCCTTAGAGTGGGGCCGAGGCCAGGTCCGCAGGCAGCTCCACCGATAAACAACTCAGGGCCAGTGCCGCCTGTGTTCTGGAATGTACCCCTAGTTTGCGGAATATCTCCGTCATGTGCGCCTTGATGGTCGCTTCCTTCACATCCAGTTCGTAAGCGATCTGCTTGTTGAGCAGTCCTTCCACCAGCATGGAGACCACCCGAAACTGCTGTGGGGTGAGGGTGGACAAAGCGTCAGCCACGTCCAGGGACTGCAGGCTGGCGCCGTTGCCGGTGGCGTCCAGGCCTGGGTGCAGCCCCCGTTCTCCCGCCATGACCCGCTCTATGCAGGATGCTATCTGTGACACTTCGGCTGATTTGGACAGGAAGCCTGCGGCGCCGTGGTCTATGGCGCGGCGTACCGTGTCAGGATGGATGTTGGCAGAAATCATGATAGCGGGGGTTTTCGCGCAATGACCAATAAACCAGGTCAGGGCGGAAAAGCCCAGTGCCCCCGGCATGTGCAGGTCCAGTAACAGCAGGTCCATACCCTTGTGCTGCTCCACTTGCTGCTGCAGTTCGGCCACATTGGCGGCCTGATACAGGTTGGCCTGTGGGTACAGCTGGGCGATGACCTGTTGCAGGGCCGCGCGAAACAACGGGTGATCATCCGCGATCAGTATCGATAGTTCACCACGATTCACTGGCGATATCCTTTGTTGTTATCCAATCATTGTCGTGGCAGTGGTGTGCCTGTGTAAAGAAGAAAAACAGTTTTGGTGCGCGGCGCAACCCTGCCCGCCTTATCGGGTGCCGCGCACCACTAATGTTAAACCCGGGCATTAGACCTTAGTCGAAAGTACCCCTCTTCTTTGACCAAGGTCTAATGGGAGTCGGGGGTTGTTAGGATTAAT
>QNFR01000091.1 GCA_003646405.1 Gammaproteobacteria bacterium | reverse complement strand
GTTATATGCCGTGAGTGCGAGCACCGGGGAGCCGGCATTTAACCTGTCTGGTGAGTATCAGGGCATAAATGAGGTCGACCGCTATACTGATCTTGATATCCCGGGGATTCCCTCCGGGTTGCCACCCGTCGCCCCGGAGGGGGATTTCGGGTTGCTGGTGCCGGGAGGTGAAATTCGTGATATTGATGGCCGGTTCAAGTGGAAGATATACTGGAGCGAGCGTGGCGTGGATGATTTATAAATTGATTTGTCAAACAGGAATCAGGAAGGTGTCAATATGGGCTTGAAACTACGGAGCTCTCAATTGCAGTATGGATTTAGCTTAATCGAATTGATGATCGTACTGGTTATTGCGGGCGTTCTCTTCTTCGTGGCTTTGCCTGCTTACCAGAACTCCATCCTTAAGAGCAATCGCAGTGTGGGTCGTGGAGTATTAATGGATGTGGTATCGCGGCAGGAGCAGTTCTTTATCAATAACAAGAGCTATGCTACTTCCCTGGAGGACCTCGGTCTGGATCCGGATAGAGATGATAAATATCTTGTTGATGACAAGGCGCAAGCAGTTACGGCAGAGTCGGATGCGATCTACCGTATAGAGATTATCGCAATATCAACCCTTGCCTATTCAGCCACGCCGCTGAGTCGTCAGGTCAAAGATAGGCACTGTAATATTCTAACGCTAGAGCAGATAGGCACCAGGGATGTTAGTGGCGCTACGTTGACTAAATCTGAGTGTTGGTAGGGATACACGTATCAGGTGATTCCAAGCTCAATCCTCCAGATTCAGTTTCTTCAACCGATACCGCAAACTGCGAAAGCTGATCCCCAGCAGCTTGGCGGTAGCGGTCTTGTTCCAACGACACTCCTCCAACGCAGTGCTGAGTATCTCCCGCTCAATATCCTCCAGATAGCCCTCCAGGTCGCCATAGGCTTCCTGCACCGACCCTCCAGGACTACTTCCCCCGACATTCTCGCTGTTTTGCACTACCGGACCGCGCGGCGCATTGCTGGAAAACTGCAGGTCATCGGCGGTAATGCTCTCTCCGTCGGACAGGGCCAGGGCGCGCTCCAGCATATTTTCCAACTCGCGCACATTACCGGGAAAACTGTAGCCACTCAGCGCCTTTATGGTTGAGTCATCCAGGCGGGCTTTGTCGTTGCCTTCGTTTGCGGCAATGCGTTGCAGGATGTATTCCGCCAGTGCCGGAAGATCTTCCAGTCGGTCGCGCAGGCTGGGTACACGCACGTCGATGACATTGATGCGGTAGTAAAGGTCATTGCGAAAACGCCCGGCCTCCACTTCTTTAACCAGGTCTTTATGGGTGGCGCTCAGCAGGCGGATATCGGTGCTTTGTTCCTCATTCGCCCCCACCGGGCGCACGGATTTTTCCTGGATGGCGCGCAGCAATTTCACCTGCATCGCAAGCGGCAAGTCCGCCACTTCATCCAGGAACAGGGTGCCGCCGGCAGCCGCTTGAAACAGGCCGATTTTGTCCTGGTTGGCGCCGGTGAAGCTACCCTTCATATGGCCGAAAAATTCACTTTCCATCAACTCCGGGGGGATGGCGCCACAGTTGACCGCCACAAACGACCCGGCGGCCCTTGGGCCATTGTTGTGAATAAGACGCGCGACCACTTCCTTGCCGCTGCCGGATTCGCCGTGGATATGTACCGGTGCCTGGCTGCGGGCCAGTTTGGAGATTTGTTGACGCAGGGTCTGGATGGCGGGGGCGGAGCCGATAAGGTCCTGGTCTACCGCGTTTTCTGTGCGGCTGGTGTCGCCCTCCAGTTGCAGTGCGGTGCTGACCAATTTGCGCAGGGTTTCCAGTTCGATGGGCTTGCTGATGAAATCAAAGGCGCCCGCCTTCAACGCGGTGATGGCCGTCTCCACACTGCCGTGAGCGGTAATCATGGCTACCGGGATATGGGAAAAATCCTGCGCGATATATTCCACCAGAGCGATGCCATTGCCGTCGGGCAGGCGCATGTCGGTCAGGCACAGATCCGGTGCGACTTCTGCGACCATCACTTTGGCTTCCCCCAGCGTAGCCGCACTGTGGGTCTTTAAGCCCATGCGGCTCAGGGTGATATCCAGTAACTCCCGGATATCCGGCTCGTCATCTACGATCAAAACGCTTTGTGTTGCCATCTAGAGGGCTCGTTGGTTCATGGATATCCGAAAACAGCTTTCGCCCCCGTTCGTAGGGTGGTAGTTGAGATTCGCATTGTTGATTTCACACAATTCTTTGCACAGGTACAAGCCCATACCACTGCCTTCCTCTATGGTGGTATAAAAAGGCTCAAACAATTTGCTCAGTTCGGTGGGGGGTATACCCTCACCGGTATCGATGACATCGAGCTGGCACTGGTGGGCGGCGAAATCCATATCGACGCGAACTCTTGCGGTTTCCTTGCCTGTGGCGAGCTTACTATGGCGCAGTGCGTTGTCCAGTAGATTGGTCAATACTCGCTGCAGGTTTTCCGGATCGAACTCCACCAGTAATTCCTGGTAGTCGCAATCGATGGTGACTTCTGCCGGTCGATTCTGTGCCTTGAGATAGTCGCCGACAAACTCTGTTAGCCAGGGGGCCAGTAGTAGATATTCCGGTTTGGGAGGCTCGCGCCGGGAAATCTGCATAACGCTCTCAACGATCTGGTTAACCCGCTCGCAATGGTGTTGGATGATGTCGGCCATGCGCTGGTCGGAGGCGGACAAGTCCGGGGATTCCTGTAGCAATTGGGCGGCGTGGCTTATCGCCCCCAGGGGATTGCGGATCTCGTGGGCGATACTGGCGGTCAGGCGTCCCAGGGAACTTAGCTTGAGTGACTGGGCGTACTGGGTTACCGGCGTATAATCTTCCACGAATACCAGTGCTTCGCGCTGGGGATTGGGCTGAAGCTCGCGAAAGTTAGCTATCACCGGGGGCGCGCCCTCCATCACTGTAAACGGCTTTGCCCGGTGTAGACCAGAGTCTTTCCAGTGTTCGAACTGGTCCGCCAGCTCCGGGCAGTAGTCCGCCAGTTGTCGCCCATGCTCTACGGTGACAGGTCTCTCGGGGGCCAGTAAGCCGGCGGCAGCCTTGTTCATTACCCGCACCATGCCCTCGCTGTTCACCAGCAGAATGCCGGTCTGCATGTGTTGCACGATCTGCTCGTTGAGACGTTGCAGGGTATAGAGATCGCTGGCGCGATTGCGGGCCAGCTCTTCGGCCCGGCCGAGCCGGTGGGCGATAGGCTGCACCATCAGGGAGACGCCAAAAATAAGCAGTCCCAGCAGTCCGGCCGGGAACAGGGTGTTGGTCTCCAGGGTGCCCCGCAGGATCAGCCACACCGTATCCAGCAATATGGCCAGCACGCTCAGGGCTGCAATCAGCGTGGCGAGGGTGCGGTTGGAGATCAGTACTGCGCTGGCGGCGACGGTGATGACCAGTAGTATGGGCAGGCCGCTGACCATGCCGCCACTGGTGTCTGCCAATAGGGTAATGGCAATTATATCAACCAGGAAGACCACTACCATCAGCCTCTGGCTTTGTTTCAGGCGGGTAGAGAGGGAGCCCACCAGGGGTACGCTGGTAGCGAGATAGGCCAGGGAAACACCGACGTAGAGTGCCGGGTTCAGTGAACCAACCAACTGGCGGGTATTGGGGCTAACCAGCATGATCAGCAGTACCACGGAGAGCAGGGAGCGGTAGCCAATATAAACCCGGAATAGGGCGAGGTTCTGGTTGCTGGGTAATTGGGCTGTGGGTTGCGTGAGTATGTCTGGGCGATTCACCGTACGACTTGCCTGTTTTTATAGATGATTGAACTCATAGTCAGTGTAACAGGCATTGCAGTTGAAGTGGTGTGGCCGGCGAGGTGCGCCCAGCGAGGTGCGTCCGGCGAAATGTGGTGGCTGGTGTGTTCTGACGGTTGGTCTTAAAGGGGCTGGCTAAAACCGGCGCTTTTCCGGACAATAGCGCCCTGATACTTGCATGGCCGGGATCGCCCATGACCACCCTGAATATATTGATGGCCCAGATGAATACCTTCGTCGGGGATTTCGAGGGAAATACCGAGAAAGTTATCCAGGTAATAAAACGCGCTGAACAGGAGCGTGATGTTCCTGTTGTTATTTTTCCCGAACTGACTCTCTGCGGTTACCCCCCGGAAGACTTATTGCTGCGGCCCAGTATCGAACTGCGGGTCAGCCAGGCGTTGAAAAAAATATGTGACCAACTGACCGGCCCGGCCTATGCAGTTGTGGGGTATCCACTGCGGGAGGGCGGCTCCCTCTACAATGTAGTTGGCGTGATTCACCGGGGTGAGGTTATCGCCGAGTACCACAAGCAGTGCCTGCCAAATTATCAGGTATTTGACGAAAAGCGCTATTTCGATGTTGGTGATAAACCCTGCGTGGTCGATATCGCCGGTGTGCGAGTGGGCCTGAGCATCTGCGAGGACATCTGGGAAGAAGGCCCGACCGCCCAGACCGTCGCAGCCGGCGCGGAGCTACTACTCAATATAAACTCCTCACCCTACCACCGCGGCAAGCGCGACGAGCGCTGGGATATTGTTGCCGAACGTGCCCGACAAGCCAATATGCCCATTGTCTATGTCAATCAGGTGGGCGGCCAGGATGAACTGGTGTTTGATGGCGGTTCCTTCGCCGTTGCCGCTGATGGCACCGTGGCGGCCGCTGCGCCCAATTTTGAGGAGGGTGAGTACGCTCTGCAACTGGAGTTTGGTAGTGGGCCGGTGAAGATTTCGGGGTTACAGGTGTTGCCGCCACTGGATGAGATAGAGGCGACCTGGCGCGCACTGGTACTGGGAGTCCGCGATTACGTCAACAAAAATCGCTTTGGGGGTGTGGTATTGGGGTTGTCCGGTGGTATCGATTCCGCCCTGACTCTGGCGGTGGCGGTGGAAGCCTTGGGTCCGGAGCGGGTGGAGGCGGTGATGATGCCCTTTCGCTATACCTTGCAGATGAGCGTGGAGGATGCGGCGGAGCAATCCCATTTGTTGGGGGTGAAGCATAAAGTGATCTCCATAGAGCCGCTTTATGAGGCGTTTATGGCCAGCCTGCAGGAAGAGTTCGTCGGAACCCGGCCCGATACCACCGAGGAAAACCTGCAGGCGCGCTGCCGGGGTGTATTGCTTATGTCTATCTCCAACAAGAAGGGCAGCCTGGTCCTCACCACGGGAAACAAAAGTGAGATGGCGGTGGGCTACTCCACCCTGTACGGCGATATGGCGGGGGGCTTTGATGTGCTCAAGGATGTGCCCAAAACCCTGGTTTTCGACCTGTGTCGCTACCGCAATACACTGGGCCCCTGTATTCCCCAGCGTGTAATAGACCGGCCACCCTCGGCGGAACTGGCGCCGGACCAGAAGGACGAGGACAGCCTGCCGCCCTACGATGTGCTGGATCGTATCCTGGAGCTGTACGTGGAGGAGGATTACAGTGCGGAGGCTATTATCGCTACCGGCATGGACCGGGAGCAGGTGCACAGGGTGTTACGTCTGGTGGATTTGAATGAGTACAAACGCCGCCAGGCGCCTATCGGGGTGCGGATTACCCGCCGCGGATTCGGGCGGGACCGGCGTTATCCGATTACGTCCGGGTGGAGTATTGGCGAATAGGAGTCAGGTATATTGGTGCGCAGTGCGCACCAATATACCGAAGCCCGGTACATAAGGTGCGGGCAGCACCCGTGAAATGAAACCTAGATCTTCGGACGGTTGTCGAACTGGGGCGGTTTGGGCGGATCAAACAGCCCGAAGGAAGCCCTGTTTATCCAGGAGTGCTGCAGCCCGTCCAGGGTGTAGACGCTGATAAACTCCCCGTTTTCGTTCAGTGATGGGTGCTCCGGATAGTTCATCGCCAGCACGTCGATGGAATCTTTGGCCAGATTATCCATCCCCAGCAAAATATAGCCCTGGATCATGACGGCCAGGCCGTCGGCCACGGCCGGTGTACGCTCGAAATTCTCTACCACGTAACGTCCCCGGTTGGCGGCAGCCATGTAGGCGCCGCGGCGGAAATAGTAGTTCGCCACACTGATTTCATGCCGCGCCAGCAGGTTGCGCAGATAGGTCATACGCGCCTTGGCATCGGCGGCGTAGGGGCTGCCCGGGTAGCGTGAAAGCAGCTGCGCGAACTCGGCGAAGGCCTCCTTGGCCTGGCTGGTGTCGCGCTGGGCTTCGTCGGTGGGGATAAAGCGGGAGAAGATGTCATCGTCGCCGGTATAAGCGGCCAGTCCCTTCATGTAGTAGGCGTAGTCCACGTTGGGGTGTTGCGGGTGCAGGCGGATGAAGCGATCCGCCGCCTCTACTGCCGCCTCACGTTCATAGGCGTTGTAGTGAGCATAGATCAGCTCGAGCTGGGCCTGCTCCGCATACTTGCCAAAGGGGTAGCGTGATTCCAGTAATTGCAGGCTCTCCACAGCCAGTTCGTAGTTGTTGTTGCGCAGGTAGCGTTGTGCGTCCTCGTACATGTCCTGCTCACCGGTATCCGGGGCGAGGTCGGGTAGGTCATCGTTGCTGGCGCAGCCGCACAGGGCCAGACTGAGCAATAGGATCAGGACGTGTTTCAATGCTTCCACCAAATCGGGTAGCGCGGTCGTGCTAATATGCACGGCTGCTGTTGGGTCGGTATTTAACCACAGGCGGACAGCTGTATAAACAGGAAATGTGATGAGTGACAGGATAGAACTTGAGGCCCGGGTGCCGGATGACCTGGGTGGTGACAGGCTGGATCAGGTAGCGGCGCAGTTGTTTCCGGATTACTCCCGCTCCCGGCTGCAGACCTGGATCAAAAAAGGCAAGTTACAGGTGGACGGGCAGCAGCGCAGGCCGCGGGATAAAGTGCTCCCGGGGGCTGTTCTGCTGATCAATGCGGAGCTGGAGCAGGAAGTCGGCTGGCAGCCCCAGGACATCGATCTGGATATCATCTATGAAGACGCCGGCATCCTGGTTTTGAACAAGCCCGCCGGGTTGGTGGTGCACCCGGCCGCCGGACATCCCGATGGTACCCTGGTCAACGCGCTGCTGGCCCATGCGCCGGAACTGGCGCAATTGCCCCGCGCTGGCATTGTGCATCGCCTGGATATGGACACCTCGGGTATTATGGTCGTGGCCAGGACTCTGGCAGCTCACAACCATCTGGTGGAGCAACTGCAGACCCGGGCTGTCAAACGTGAATACTGCGCCGTGTGCATTGGTGCCATGACCGGCGGAGGGACCATCGATGAACCCATGGGACGACACCCCAAACAGCGCAAAAAGATGGCAGTCCTGGCCGCCGGGGGTAAACCTGCTATTACCCACTACCGGATAGCCCGGCGTTTCGGCCATCACACCCGGATTACCGTGAACCTGGAGACGGGGCGCACTCACCAGATAAGGGTGCATATGGCCCACCGGCACTATCCCCTGATTGGGGACCCGGTCTACGGCGGGCGACCACGTATACCCAAGGGTGCCTCCGACGTGCTCATTGACGCCCTGCGGGGCTTTCGTCGGCAGGCCCTGCACGCCCAGGCACTGGGGCTCCTTCATCCTGAAACGGGGGCACAAATGCAGTTCGAATGTCCGTTGCCACAGGACATGCGTGACCTGCTCGCTGTGCTGCAACAGGAAGATCCGCCCATTGCCCGCGATACCACACTTTATTGAGCCCGATTGGCCGGCCCCGGCCAATGTTCTGGCCCTGTCTACCTCCAGACAAGGTGGTTGCAGTGCCGCGCCATTTGCGAGCTTGAACCTGGGTCACCATGTGGGAGACAGTGCCACAGCGGTGGCTGCGAATCGCGGTATTGTAGCCGCCGCACTACCCGCCGGTACCGCTATCGAGTGGTTGTCCCAGGTGCACGGTACCCGGGTGGTGGAAGCGGGCCGGGGTCGCGAACACCCGCGGGCGGATGCCGTGTGGAGCCGACAGGTGAATAGGGCATGCGCTGTGTTGACCGCAGACTGCCTGCCGGTGCTGTTTTGCTCGACGTCCGGCGACCGTGTAGCTGCCGCTCACGCCGGTTGGCGGGGCCTGCTCGATGGTGTGCTGGAAGCCACGGTGGCCGCTATGGGCGTGGATTCTGAGAAAATTCTGGCCTGGATGGGCCCGGCCATCGGGCCACGGGTATTCGAGGTAGGGGCCGAAGTCAGGGAGCAATATCTGGCGGCAGCGTCAGCCACGGATAAAGTTCTGGTCGAGGTCTCATTTGTCCCCAGTGAAGTTCGCCCCGGACACTACTTCGCCGATTTGTATGCCCTGGCGCGGCTGCGCCTGCGCGCTGTCGGTGTCACCGGGGTGTTCGGTGGGGGTTACTGTACGTTCAGTGATGCCGGGCGTTTTTTCTCCTACCGGCGCGATGGTCGGACGGGTCGTATGGCCAGCCTTATCCTGATGCGCTAGTGCCGTGAGTGGCTTCATAGGTACCGCACAGCTACATGGTGCCATGCGTCAAGCGTATTGATTGCTACAGAAGGTAGCTGCTTCCGGGAGTTTTTTTCCTTGCAAAGGCATGAAGTGCTAACTGAGCGAGGCAAAAAACTCCCGGAAGCAGCGGAACGCAGCCACTTTTGCTTTAAGCAAACACCAATCCCTCACTTGAAATAAGGTCATTTGCCCCCATTTATGGATGCAAGAGATAAAGCATGGGATTGGCACAAACCACGTAGCAGCCCTCTGCTACCGCGCGCCTCTGAGGGCGACCTGCCTCCCCATGTCACACACAAGGAGATTGTTGAATGAGAATGGACAAACTGACCAACCAGCTGCAAACAGCACTGGCGGACGCCCAATCACTCGCGCTGGGTAAGGACCACAATTTTATCGAGCCAGTACACCTGCTCAGCGCCCTGTTGGACCAACAGGGCGGCTCTACCAGACCCCTGTTACAAAAAGCGGGGGCGAATATTGTGGGTCTGGAATTGGGCGCTAAATCTGCCATTGAAGCCCTGCCTACTGTCAGCGACACGGGCGGCGATATCCATATGTCCAACGACCTGGGCCGCATCCTCAATGTGACCGACAAGTTGGCGCAACAGGGCGGTGACACTTATATTTCCAGCGAGCTGGTGCTGTTGGCGATGCTGGAGAGCAAGACATCCGCCGGTGAACTGCTAAAGGGCAGCGGCGTGACGCCGGTGGACCTGCAAGGGGCGATTGAGACTATGCGCGGCGGTGAGGCGGTGGACAACCCCGAGGCGGAAGAGTCCC
>QNFR01000090.1 GCA_003646405.1 Gammaproteobacteria bacterium | reverse complement strand
TGGTCGGTGTGAGAGGATTCGAACCTCCGACCCCTTCGTCCCGAACGAAGTGCGCTACCAGGCTGCGCCACACACCGAATAATTGAGGCCGATGACTATACCAAAAGTGGGCGGAGGAACCAACATTCAGTACCAGCCGTGGGGCCGGGTCTGGCTGGTGGTGCCTGAAGACTTGGTCCATGGTCGCAGTGCGTGCCCTACGGAGGCTTGATTCATGGTGTGCAGTGCGCGCCCTACGGGGGTTTGGTCCATGTACGGGGGTTGCTAGTAGACTCCGGCCCAGCGGGCCAAAAACTGGCTGAATAGGCTCAGGCCCGTAACGATGGCGATGAGCAGCAGCAGCAGGCGCAATGGGCGGAAGGGCTTGCGCTCCACCGAATTGATGCCGCGTTTGACGAACTCATCTACCCTGGCCTGATCCTCCGGGTAGAGCCGGTTTTGATGGCTGCGATCCTGCTTGTCTGGAGTTTCTTCGGTCATAAAAAAACGGGTAGAGAATAACGACCGCCATTCTCCACCCTCAAGACGGGAAAGTCACCCCAATCCGGTAACTTTCCTGAGCAGCAACGCCTTACAGAGCAAACATCGCCTCAGGCATCTGCATAAGATTGTCAGCGCCGGATAGCATGGTCTGTTTGTAAACCAGGGTGCGCGGCAACAGACGAGCAAAGTAGAATCGTGCGGTGTGGAGTTTTGCCTCGTAGAAAGAGGTGTCACCGTCGGCTTCGGCAATCTTTTGCCGCGCTAACACCGCCATACGCGCCCAGAAATAAGCCAATGTGACGTAACCGCTGTACATCAGGTAATCCACGGCTGCAGCGCCGGCCTCATCCGGATTTTCCATGGCGGCCTCACCAATCTTCATGGACAACCCCAACCACTCGTCTTTGTAGGACTTGAGTACGCCGACAAACTCGGCGTCCTCTTCACCCGCGTTGGCTGCACAGAATTCATCAATGATCGAGGTGAAACCCAGCAGCAGTTTGCCGCCGCTACCCAGCACCTTGCGGCCCATCAGGTCCAGCGCCTGAATACCGGTGGTGCCCTCATACAGTGTGGAGATACGCGAATCGCGCACGATCTGCTCCATACCCCATTCCCGGATGAAGCCGTGACCACCAAAGACCTGCACACCCAGGTTGGCCGCCTCGAAACCCGCTTCGGTTACGAAGGCTTTACCGATGGGCGTCAGCAGCGCCATCAGGTCGTCCGCGACCTTGGCCTGCTCCTCGCTACCCTTGTCCACGACGTCGCCCTGCTGGGCCAGGAAATACAACAGTGCGCGGGACCCTTCCGCCAGGGCTTTCTGAGTCAGCAGCATACGACGCACATCCGGGTGCACGATAATGGGATCGGCGGGGCCGTCCGGATTCTTGGGACCGGTCAGGCTGCGCATGGCCAAGCGCTCTTTGGCATAGGTCAGCGCGCCCTGGAAGGACAGTTCCGCGGAAGCCAGGCCCTGGATGGCGGTACCGACACGGGCGGTATTCATAAAGGTGAACATGCAGTTGAGACCCTTGTTGGGCGGGCCGATCAGATAGCCTTTGGCCTCCTCGAAGTTCAGCACACAGGTCGCGTTGCCATGAATACCCATTTTGTTCTCGATGGAGGCACACTGCACCGCATTGCGCTCACCGACGCTGCCGTCGTCGTTCACGTTGTACTTGGGCACGATAAACAGGGAAATGCCGGCGGTACCCTCCGGGGCATCCGGCAGGCGGGCCAGCACGATATGCACGATGTTTTCCGTCATGTCGTGATCGCCGGCACTGATAAAAATCTTGGTGCCGGTAACGGCGTAAGAGCCGTCGGCCTGTGGCTCTGCCCTGGTGCGCAACAGGCCCAGATCGGTGCCACAATGGGCCTCGGTGAGACACATGGTACCGGTCCACGCCCCCGCCACCAGCTTGGTCAGGTACTTCTCTTTCTGCCCGGCATCGCCGTGCTCCTCGATGGTCTTCACCGCGCCGTGGCTCAGGCCGGGATACATCAACCAGGACCAGTTGGCGGTACCCGCCAATTCATTGATGACAATGCCCAACAGGTTGGGCATTCCCTGGCCGCCCGCCTCGGTGTCCGCACTCAGGGCAGGCCAACCATTTTCCACATACTGTTGGTAGGCCTCGGTAAATCCCGCCGGGGTTTTCACCTCATCTTCGCTCCAGTGACAGCCCTCCTCGTCACCGGACTGGTTGAGAGGCGACAACACCTGCTCGGCGAATTTGGCGCCCTCTTCCACAATGGCGTCCATGAGGTCCGCAGTGGCTTCCTCATATCCGGGCAGGGTCTGGTAGAGCTTCTCCGACTCCAGTACTTCGTTAACTACAAAGCTGATATCGCGAGTGGGTGCCTTGTACTCTGGCATGGTGTTACCTCTCTTTGTCCTGGCCCGACACTGAGCAAAACGCAGCATGTCGCAGACCATGTGTTCAGTGATTACATTGTGCGGGATTTACCTGTGATGTCAAATATTTTTTTGGTCTTTGGCGCTGCCCGAATCACTGTATGATAGTTATAAAAGCGGTGACTTGCTCATTGTAAGTAAGTGCTTAATTATCCAGAAGATACCGCAAAGAAAGGAGACTACCCGCTTCGCCAGGATCAAAAGGTGTCAATTGAGGTACTTCTCCCAGCAGAGGGGCCGGTATCAGACGCCGCAATGTCTCCAGGTTTTCCTGGTGGCAGATCATGGTTTCTCCCGGCTGATTGGCTACCCAGCCCGCCAGGTCCAGACCGTCACGACGGATGGCCTCGACGGTCAGCAGGGCATGATTGATGCAACCCAGGCGCATACCCACCACCAGAATAACGCCTACCTGCAACTGTACTGCCAGGTCAGCCAGGGTTTCTCCGGGGCTAATCGGTACGCGCCAGCCCCCCGCCCCTTCTATCAGGACAAAATCCGCACTACCGAGCATAACGCCACGGCAGATACCCGCCAGACGGCTGGCCTGCAGCCGTTTCCCCTGACGCTGGGCAGCGATATGCGGCGCGATCGGAGCATCCAGGGCTACCGGATTTACCTGGGCGTAGTCCAGGGGCTCCGTCATACAGTCCAGCAATTGCAAAGCATCTTCATTGTGGCCATTGTCATCACAGCCCGCCGCAACCGGCTTCACCGCGGCAGTGCGCAAACCCGCCGCCGCCGCCGCCGCCAGCAAAGCACAGCTGATAGCGGTCTTGCCAACCCCGGTATCAGTCCCCGTCACAAACCAGGCCTTGCTCATGCTTTCTCCAATACCCCAAAAATGACGTCATAGGTTGCCGGTAGTACACCGTCCTCCCGCCAGGCCTCGTAGGCCTGCAACATGCCCGCCATAGTGCGCCGACTGGTAAGACCGGCGGGTCGATCCCGGTTCATATTATGCGCTCCCAGGGTTTTCAGCTCTGCCAGCAGATCGCGAACTCGCTGGTATTCCATGCGAAATAGCCCATTGTCGAGTTCAAGTTGTATGCCCGGCACCTGCCTGGCGGCCGTTGCCAACTCGGACGGCGGAAGAAAAGTATTCACATGCTGGTGGGAATCGACCGCGGCCCAGGCGGCGCGTAATTCGCGCAGGGTATCCGGCCCCAGTGACGTAAACACGCAGTAACCGCCGGGACGCAGCACCCGGGATAATTCGGCAAACAGGTGTTCGGGTCTATAGCACCACTGGACGGCCAGGCTGCTGAATACCAGATCAACCGAGTTGGCAGCCAGGGGCAGCGCTTCCGCATCCCCGACCAGCCAATCTTCCGCACCCCCGGCGCGATCGCGGGCGAATTCCACCATTCCCTGGGCCAGATCCAGCCCCAGGTACCGGGCATCGGGGTAACGGCGTCTCAAGTCGGCGTAAAAATAGCCGGTACCACAACCCAGGTCCAACACCGTGGCCGGAACAATCTGTAACTGATCCAGGCTGGTCAACAATTGTGCGCCCACATCACGCTGCAGTTTAGCCACAGAATCGTACAAGCCGGCCGCGCGACTAAAGGAGTCTGCAACCTCCTTTTTGGTCGGTGTTTGCGTCGGGTGCGGACTTTTGTTCAACACCCCGGCATTGGCGAGAAATACCCGGATTTCCTGTGCCACAGTATCGGGCGCGTCCAGCGGCGCCACGTGGCTGGCGCCCGCCAGTACCTGTACCTGCGCAGACGGTGTCTCGAGCAGCAAGGCAGTGAGCGACTGCTCCAGGCCAGCCGGTAGTAAACCATCGAGCTCGGCCAACAAATGCAGTTGCGGCTGGATCAGGGCTGGCAAGCGATCCCGCTGATCGAGAGTTGCCAGCCAATGCAGGCCGGCCAACAACTGGCGCGAAGCCCGCTCCCGACCCTGCCTGGGCAAGTGGCGCAGCAATTGACGGGGCTGGCGTGAGCCGGTGATTTGTAAACTATCGAAGCGCCGCAGGGCTGCGCCGGGATCAGCCACCACAACCGCACGAAACGCCGAGAACTGGCCAGCGTCCATACCCGGCCATTGCGTTGTGGCCACAAACCGCGGGTTACTGCACAGCGTCACCACCGCCGCAACCCGTTCGGGGTAACGCGCACCGAGCTCTACCGCCAGCTGTCCCCCCAGGGACCAGCCCAGGTACACCGCTTTAGCGGGGCTGCAGTTGAGAATCGCCGCAAGCGTCTGCGCCAGTTGCGGTGGCGCATCCAGGTCACAACCGGGCGCGCAACCTGGCAGATCCACCAGCGTGATATTGGCCCAGGGGCGCAGCGGCAGCAACAGGTGTCGCCAGATTTCCCGGTTGCTGCCCCAGCCGTGCAGCAAGACCAGTTCCTGCTGTGCTCCCCCGGTGGCGGGCAAATATTCGAAATTCAACTGCACCTCAAGCTCCCGGCCAGCACATGCCCAACTGCTCCAACAAGCGGTCTACCTGCTCTGCGCTGTGGGCGGCGCTGAGGGTAATACGCAGACGGGAAGTACCCGCCGGGACTGTGGGCGGCCGGATGGCGCCAACCAACAGACCTGCGTCCCTCAGCTGGTCACTGAGATGCATCGCCCGCCCGGCAGCGCCCACCAGCAATGGCTGAATGGCGCTAGTGGATGCCATCAACGGGAGATTCAGCTGCTCGGCGCCCTTGCGAAATCGCACAATGAGGTCTGCCAGATATTGCCTGCGCCAGGATTCCTCGCATAACAACCGCAGAGAAGCCAGACTGGCCGCCGCCACCGCCGGCGGCAGTGCCGTGGTGTAAATATAATTACGCGCCTGCTGGATCAGCCCCTCGATCAACAACTCGCTGCCCGCCACAAAGGCGCCCGCCGTACCCAACGCCTTACCCAGGGTGGCCATCAGCACCGGTACCGAGTCGGCATCCAGGCCCGCCGCCTCGGTACTACCGGCGCCGCGTTCACCCATTACGCCGAAGCCGTGGGCATCATCCACCATTAACCAGGCGTCCTGCGCCGAGCAGATGGCGGCCAACTCCGGCAACGGAGCGGTGTCGCCATCCATGCTGAAAACACCGTCCACCACCACCAGCTTCGGGCCCCGGGCAGTGGTTAGCTTTGCTGCCAGTGCAGCGACGTCATTGTGCCGGAAACGCCGGAAGCGGGCACCGCTGTGCAGACCGCCATCGAGTAATGAGGCGTGATTGAGCCGGTCTTCGAAGACAGTGTCACCGCGCTGCAGCAGGCTGGTCAGTATCCCGGTATTGGCCATATAGCCGCTGGAAAACAGCAGGGCCCGCGGCCGCCCGGTAAATTCCGCCAGGGCCTCCTCCAGTTGCTGATGGGGCGCACTGTGACCACACACGAGGTGCGAAGCACCACTGCCCACGCCATATTTGACAGCCGCGCTGCGCAGGGCCTCTATCACTTTGGGGTGGGCTGCCAGCCCGAGGTAATCGTTACTGCAGAAATTCAGGTATTGCCGCCCCGCCATTCGAATGACCGGCCCCTGGGAGGACTCCAGGGTCAGGCGGTGGCGATAAAGCCCTTCCCGGCCACGCCGGGCCAGTACTTCACTCAGGCGCTCGGAAAATGCCCCCATGGCACCGGACAACCGACTAGCCGGCTGTCGCGTCGTAGAACTGCGGGCTGGGGTCCTGTGGTACGCGCTCCACATGGCGCTGTTCCGGTGCTATCCCCAGGCGTGCGAACAGCGCCATATCGCTATTGGCCCGAGGGTTGGCTGTGGTCAACAGTTTTTCCCCGTAGAAAATGGAGTTGGCGCCGGCAAAATAGGCCAACGCATGCATTTGCTCGTTCATCTCCTCCCTGCCCGCAGACAGGCGCACATGGGAAGCGGGCATCATAATGCGGGCCACGGCTATGGTACGGATAAACTCAAAGGGGTCCAGATCCGCCTCATCTTCCAGGGGTGTACCCTCGACCCGCACCAGCATATTAATGGGCACACTCTCGGGGTGGTGTGGCAAATTGGCCAATTGCTGCAACAGCCCCGCGCGGTCAGTTTGCTCCTCACCCATACCCACGATGCCACCGCTGCAGACTTTCATCCCGGCCTTGCGTACATGATCCAGAGTCTCCAGCCGGTCCTGGTAGGTGCGGGTGGTAATAACGTCGCCGTAGTATTCCGGCGAGGTGTCCAGGTTGTGGTTGTAGTAATCCAGCCCCGCCTCCGCCAGTTCACCGGCCTGCTCCGGCGTCAGCATGCCCAGGGTCATACAACTCTCCAGGCCCAGGTCACGGACGCCTTTAACCATGGCCACTACATGGGGCATATCCCGCGGCTTGGGACAGCGCCAGGCGGCGCCCATGCAAAAACGCGTGGCGCCAGTGGCCGCGGCCGCCCTGGCCTGCTCCAGGACCTTTTCCACCTCCATCAGCTTTTCGGCCTCCAGCCCCGTGTCATAGCGGGTGCTCTGGGGACAGTAGGCACAGTCTTCAGGGCAGGCGCCGGTTTTGATGGAAAGTAATGTACTCACCTGCACCTGATTCGGGTCAAAATACCTGCGATGCAGGCCCTGAGCTTCAAACAGCAAATCGTTAAAAGGTAGCGCAAACAACGCCTCTACCTCTGAACGGGACCAGTTGTGGCGAATTTCATCCTGTTGCGAGGTGGCGTCGGACTGCCTCGCTGCAATTGCTGAGCACATAGTAAACCCGGGGAATGATCAAAATAGGGAGTTCCATATGATACCGTCACACCCATATCTGTCAACCTGGTAGCGTCATCATGGTTAACAGTGTTGCCGCAGGCCTGCTGGCCGGTTTGTTCCCGAACTACTGCGTCCTGTGCGGACTGCGCAGCCACCGCAGGGTCCCGCTGTGCGCGGATTGCCAGGGGGATCTACAGCCCAATCACAGCTGTTGCCACCGCTGCGCCATCCCGCTACCACAGACTGCAAATACCCGGGCCCCGCGACTCTGCGGCACGTGCCAGCACTCGCCGCCACCGTTTCATCGGGTGATCGCACCCTGGATTTACAACAAGCAGTTGGCCTACATCATTCAGCGCTGGAAATACCAGGGTGAAAGACAGCTAACACCCCTGCTTAGCGCTCTATGGCTACAACGAGTGGGACGCCTCAGCCCGGTGGACCTGCTGCTCCCGGTACCACTGCACTGGCGCCGGCTATGGCAGCGCGGTTTCAACCAGTCAGACCTGCTTTGTCGCCAACTGCGTTGTGCCCGTCCCGCATTGGCCGGTGCCGCGCTGGAAAACCGGCTGGTTCGCCGCCACCGGGCAACAACGGCGCAATCAGGCAGTAACGCGATGCAGCGGGTTCGCAATCTCAAGGGCGCCTTTACAGCCCGCCGACCCTGTGACAACCTGAGGATTGCCATTGTGGATGATGTTTTGACCACCGGAGCCACGGCCTCTTCCGTGGCCAGTGTGTTGCGTGCCGCCGGGGCCAGCCATATTGAAGTATGGTGCCTGGCACGCACGCCCGCGCCAGGTGAGTAAGAGCACCAAACGTCTCAGGAAAGCTATGCGTTACACTGCGCTGTTATTACTACTGTTTGTCAGCCCCCTGTGGGCCAGCGAGCCTGTTCGCGTGGCGGTAGCCGCCAACTTCAAGCAAACCCTGCAACAAATCAGCGCACAGTTCGAGGCGAAAACCGGATACCGGGTGACACTGAGCAGCGCCTCCACCGGCGTGCTCTTCAGCCAGATTGTGCACGGCGCGCCATTCGACCTTTTTTTCGCCGCAGACCGGGAGACCCCTGAAAAACTTGTGTCTTCGGGGTCGGCTGTTTCCGGCACATTCTGCTATGCCCGGGGCAGCCTGGTATTGGCCGGCGGGGATGGCACGCTGGCGCAACTGGCCAACCCACGGCTCAGCCTGGCAATCGCCAACCCGGTTACCGCACCTTATGGTAGGGCCGCTGTGCAAGTCCTGGCCAGGGAAGAATTCAAGTCGGGCAATGCCCGTAAACTGGTGCGGGGCAACAATGTAGTACAGGCCTACCAATTCTGGCACAGCGGCGCGGTGGACCTTGCGCTGCTGCCTCGCGCACTGGCGCCCGACGCGGCCACGCCGGTACCCCATGATTGGTATCAGCCCCTGGAACAACACGCCGCGGTACTGGCGCGCAACGGTGCGGTGGATGCCTATCTGGATTGGATCAGAAGTGATACCGTGCGCTCACTGATAACCGAAGCCGGCTACGAACCTTGCCCCTGAACATCTTGTCTCTGAACAGTGCTGAGCTGGATGCGATCTACATAACAATCGCCCTGGCCTCAATTACCACCGTGCTATTACTGATCATCGGCACACCACTGGCCTGGTGGCTGTCCAGGCAGCGTGGCAACCTCTCCGCCGGGCTGGAAGCGCTGGTGGCCATGCCCCTGATCCTGCCGCCCACCGTCCTGGGTTTCTATCTGCTACTGTTATTTGCGCCCGACACGGGATTGGGCCGACTGTGGCAGCAGCTGACCGGAACACAGCTGGCGTTCAGTTTCAGCGCACTGGTGATCGGCTCCGTTATTTACTCACTGCCTTTTGTGGTGCAGCCACTGCAATCCGCCTTCGCGCGGGTGCCAGTGGGCTTGCTACAGGCAGCCGCCACCCTCGGCGCCAGCCCACTGGACCAGTTCCGCTCTGTGGTAATGCCGTTAACACGGCGCAGTTTTGTTACCGCCGCCAGCCTGGGTTTCGCCCACACGGTGGGTGAATTCGGCGTGGTGCTGATGATCGGTGGCAACATACCCGGGGAAACCCAGGTGCTGTCCATCGCTTTGTACGATTATGTAGAATCCCTGCAATTCGACCAGGCGCATAGACTGGCAGGCGCCCTGGTGGCGTTTTCCCTGATTCTGTTGTTTTTTCTGTACCGCAGTGACCGGCA
>QNFR01000089.1 GCA_003646405.1 Gammaproteobacteria bacterium | reverse complement strand
CGGTGCACCAGTACATCAAACAATATAGTGCGCCCGGCCAGGGGATGATTGAAATCTACCGTCACCTCCTCCTCATCGAAGGATATGATCATACCGGACAGCTCACTACCACTGGCATCGGCAAAGGAAAACACCAGGCCGAGTTCCAACTCCGTATCGTCATCGAACTGATCGCGGGGCAGATACTGCAGGTTGTTGTCATTGGGTTGTCCGAAGGCGTTTTCCGGTGGTACGGTGAACATCTGCCGCTCGCCACCGGCCATACCGAACAACAGGCGCTCAAAGCCAGGTAACAAACTGCCGTCGCCAATTACGAAGTCGACCGGGTCACCGCCGAAATTGGTATCCACTTCCGAGCCATCTTCCAGGCTGACAGAGAAGTTCAGGTAAACCCGGGTACCTTCACTCACAGGCACATTCACGAGACTCATTTATCCACCGTTCCTTTCACTATTGTCGGTCTTTTCACTATTGTCGGTCTTTTCATTATTGCCAACGCCACCTCTGGCGACGAAACTGTCGAGTAGCAGACAAGCCGCACCGACGGAAATCGCCGAATCGGCCAGGTTGAAGGCGGGAAAATAATGCCTGTCGTAGTGGACGGAGATAAAGTCCACCACGTAACCCAGCGCCAGCCTGTCCCACACGTTACCCAGTGCCCCCGCCAGGATCAAGCTCAAACTGAGGGCAAACAACCACTGCCCCCGAGGCACCGTGTACAGCCGGACTACCAGTGCCACGCTGATTCCAAGCGCCACCACACTGAAAAAATAACGCTGCCAACCACCCGCGTCACTCAGAAAACTGAAAGCGGCGCCGGTATTGTGCTGCAGGGTCAGGTTGAACCAGGGGAATATCCGCACCGGCCGACCATACTCCAGGGCACCACTGGCCAACCCTTTGGTGTACTGGTCCAGCAGGATCAGCACCACTGCCAGGCCATACCAGCGCCATGCGTAAAGACTGTTACGCAAAGCGGCGCTGCTCGCCGTTGCCATCTATATTCTCAACACAGCGTTCGCACAGGGTGGGATGCGCTGCAATCCGACCAACTTCGGGCCGGCGGTGCCAGCAGCGCTCACATTTTTCCTCACCAGAGACCGTGACCTGTAAACGCAAGTCAGGCGATTCAGTTGCAGCGGCACCATCCGGTGCTGATTCCAGCGCAGCCAGCGTGGCCGCGGAAGTAATTAACACAAAGCGCAGTTCATCGCCCAGCGCCTGCAGGTTCGCCTGCAAATCCGGGGAACAATACAACACCACCTCCGCATCCAGCGAGCCGCGCAAGGCACCAGCGGCACGCTGGGCTTCCATCTCCTTGTTCACCGCGGTGCGCACCGCTATCAACTGCTGCCAGTATCCGCGCCCCATGGCCTCATCGGCAGGCAGGGTTTGCAGACCCTCATACCACTGCGCCAGCAATACTGAAGCACCGTGTTCTCCCGGTAAATTCTCCCAGATTTCTTCCGCCGTAAAGCTGAGGATGGGGGCTATCCAGCGCACCAGTGCTTCACCGATATGATACATGGCAGTCTGTGCGGAGCGACGGGCCAGGCTCTCAGCCTGCGTGGTGTACTGCCGATCCTTGATAACATCCAGGTAGAAGCCACCCAGGTCATTGGCGCAGAAGTTGTGTAGCTTCTGGTAAATCTGGTGGAAGTGGTAGGCCTCATAGGCCTGCGCCAACTCCTGTTGCAGCAGGGCTGCCCGGTCCACCGCCCAGCGATCCAGCGACAGCATGTCATCGAAACCCAGCGTATCCGTGGTCGGGTCAAAACCGTCCAGGTTGGACAACAAAAAACGGGCCGTATTGCGAATGCGGCGGTAGGAGTCCGCCGTGCGCTTGAAAATCTCATCGCTCACGCCCAACTCACCGCGATAGTCGGTGGCCGCCACCCACAGGCGCAGGATATCGGCGCCCAGGTTGTTCATCACCGACTTGGGCGAAATGATATTGCCGATGGACTTTGACATCTTGCGACCGTCGCTATCCACGGTGAAACCATGAGTCAGCACCGCCTTGTAGGGAGCCACGCCATCGATGGCAACCCCGGTCAACAGCGAGGATTGGAACCAGCCACGATGCTGGTCGGAGCCCTCCAGGTACATATCCGCGGGAATCTGCAGTTCCTGCCGCTGACGCAATACGCAGGCGTGAGTTACGCCTGAGTCGAACCACACGTCCAGGGTATCGGTGACCTTGTCGTAGTTGGCGGCCTCTGCACCCAACAGCTCTACGGCATCCAGTTCAAACCAGGCATCAATGCCCTGCTCCTCCATGCGCTGCGCGACCTGCTCCATCAGGCGGTTGGTTTCGGGGTGTAATTCCCCGGTTTCCTTGTGGACAAACAGGGCGATGGGCACCCCCCAGCTGCGCTGACGGGAAATACACCAGTCCGGGCGGTTGGCCAGCATGCCATCTATGCGTGCCTTACCCCACTCCGGCAACCATTCAACCTGCTCCACCGCCGCCAGGGCGCTGTCCAACAGGCCATTCTGGCTCATGCTGATAAACCACTGAGGTGTGGCGCGAAAGATAATCGGGCTCTTGTGGCGCCAGCAATGCGGGTAGGAGTGCTCGTACTGCTCGTTGTGCAGTAACACACCCCGCTCCTGTAACAGGTCAATGATGGCGGCGTTGGCTTTCAGCACATGCTGACCGGCAAAGTGTTCGGTATCGGGCAGGAAGACACCGTTGCCACCGACGGGGTTGTAGACCTCCAGGCCGTACTTTTCGCCAACAATAAAATCGTCCTGGCCGTGAGCCGGGGCAGTGTGTACCGCGCCGGTACCAGCCTCCGTGGTGACATGATCACCCAGGATCACCGGCACCTGCCGCTCCAGGAAACAGTGTTGCAGCAATTGGTTTTCCAGCGCGGCGCCTTTGCAGCGCCCCAGTACCACAAGGGAGTCCAGGCCATAACGCGCGGCGCAGGATTCAGCCAGTTCCTCTGCCAACAGCAGTGCCCGGCCCTGCCCTTCGACCAGCACATAATTCAGCTGCGGGTTCAGGCTCACCGCCATATTGGCGGGCAGGGTCCAGGGGGTGGTGGTCCAGATGGGCACGGCGATTTCACCGCTGTAATTGGAGCCACAGGCGGCATTGAACGCGGCGGGGTCCACCGCGGCGAAAGCCACATCAACAGCGGGTGAATGTTTGTCCTGGTACTCCACTTCCGCCTCGGCCAGGGCGGAACCACAGTCCATACACCAGTGCACCGGCTTGAAACCCTTGTGCAGGTGCCCATTGTCGATGATGCGCGACAGGGCGCGAACAATGTCCGCCTCAATTTTGAAATCCATGGTCAGGTAGGGGTCGAACCAGTCGCCGATCACGCCCATGCGGATAAATTCCGTGCGCTGACCGTCCACTTGTCGCGCGGCGTATTCCCGGCATTTCTGGCGGAACTGCGCAGGGGTTACCTTGACACCGGGCTTACCCACTTTCTTCTCGACGTTCAGTTCGATGGGCAGGCCATGGCAATCCCAGCCCGGCACATAGGGAGCATCAAAGCCCGCCAGTGTCCGCGACTTGACGATAATATCCTTGAGGATTTTATTGACCGCGTGACCCAGGTGCAGCTCACCATTGGCGTAGGGCGGGCCGTCGTGCAGGATGAATTTGGGACGACCGGCACTGGCCTGGCGAATCATTTCGTACAGGCCCATTTCCTGCCATTGCTTGAGCCGCTGTGGCTCGCGCTGGGCCAGGCTGGCCTTCATGGGAAATGCCGTCCTGGGCAAATTCAATGTGTCTTTGTAGTCACTCATAATTCAATCGATCAAAAATATCTGGGCCGGTTTAGACCTGGAAACCGTAGTTGGGCGCGAAAAAGATGTGCAAGAAATTGATGTGCATGGGAGATTTTAAAAACGCGCGGTCACCTTACTGGTGATGAGCGCTTTTTAAAATTTTTCAGGTGCATCAATAGGTTGTGCAAATTTTTGTGATCCAACTGCGGTTTCCAGGTCAAACCAGGCCCGCGTATTCTCTATATCCCTCGCAATGTTTTCTTTCAATTCTTCCAATGATCCAAACTTCTGCTCATCCCGCAGTTTGTGACAAAAGGTCACTTCTATATGCTGCCCGTAAAGCTCTATTTCGCGATCAAGCAGGTGCACCTCCAGGTTGGCCACAATGCTGTCATCCACCGTGGGGCGCACACCCACGTTGGCCACACCAATAGCGGCATCCATACCGGCCCCGCTCACTCGTACCGTATACACACCGGACAAGGGCGCGCGCAGGCGACGCAACTGTAAATTGGCGGTGGGAGAGCCAATAGTCCGCCCCAACTGGCGACCATAAATCACCTTGCCGGAAATACTGTAGGGCCGCCCCAACAATCGCTCGGCCTCGGGAAAATCCGCATTTTCCAGTGCCGCCCGAATACGGGTACTACTCACCCGGGCGCCGCCCATCGATTGTGTGGGCGTGGGGCCCGCATCGTAGCCATGGCGCAAACCCTGCTGCTGGATAAACTCCAGGTCGCCCTGACGGTCGTTACCAAAGCGGAAATCATCCCCCAACACCACGTAGCGCACACCCAGCCCGGCGACAAAAATATCGTCGACAAATTGCTGGGCAGGCATACCGCGCAACTGCTCATTGAAGCGGATACGCAGTAGTCGGTCCACTCCCAGGCCCTCCAGCGCCCGGCATTTCTCCCAGAAACTCATGATCCGCGCCGGCGCCTGTATGGGAGAGAAGTACTCCCGGGGCAGCGGCTCGAACACGATAATCACCGAGGGCAGACCCAACTGTGCCGACTTCTCCAGCAAGTGCCTGATCACCGCCTGGTGACCAAGATGCACGCCATCAAAGGCCCCGATCGTCGCCACACAACCACGGTGTCTGGGCCGCAAATTGTGCAGGCCGCGAATCAGCTCCATAAGGTGAGTGATTATCCAGTCAAATCAAACGAGTGAGTATAGCGAAATAGATGCTCCTAGCCTATGGCAGAGGGGCCCCGGAGAGAGTGAATATGCCGCCGATATTGTGCCGCTTAAACCGCTGACGGCGCCCTGAGTTGCTGTAACCGGGTACCCATAAGCAGGTGAGTGAGCAGATAGGCGGCAATACCGCCACCGCATACCAGGGCCATCTCCAGCGCCCGGCGCTGCCAGTGCCATTCCAGCCAGATTGAATTCTCCGGGGCCAGCAGCAGGACTGCCGCGGTCATGGCGCCGGTAGCGCCCAGCAAGCGCACAATATAGCGCTGCCATCCGGGCTGGAATCGGTAGACTCCGGCGCGCAACAGACCACGCAGCAGCAAGCCGGCGTTGAGATAGGCAGCGATACTGGTAGCCAGCGCCAGACCCAGGTGCCCGATGTTCCAGTAGTACATCAGCGGCAGCACAAACAACAGGTTCATCACCATATTGGCCACCATCGTTACAATACCGATCTTTACCGGGGTAGTCGTATCCTTGCGCGCGTAGAAGCCGGGAGCCAACACCTTCACCAACATAAAGGCTATCAGGCCCAGGCTGTAGGCCCGCATGCTCAGCGCTGCCATATCCACATCCGAGGGGGACAGGGCACCGTACTGAAACAGGGTGATCAGGATCGGCTTGGCCAGCAAAATAAGAGCCACGGCCGCGGGCACCCCGACCAACAGCACCGAACGCATGGCCCAGTCCAGGGTCAAGCTGAAGTGCCCTTCCCGGGCCGCGGCGCGATGGGCCGACAGGTTGGGCAGAATCACCGTGGCGATAGCGATGCCGAATACGCCCAGGGGCAACTCGGCGAGGCGATCCGAATAATACAGCCAGGAGACACTGCCTGTGGGCAGAAAAGAGGCCAGCACCGTGTCCAGCAGCAGGTTGATTTGGCTGACAGAAACCCCGAACAGGGCCGGCACCATCAGTTTGAGGATACGCCGTACCCCCTCATCTTTAGTGTCCCAGATAGGCCGCGGCACCAACTCCAGGCGATACAGGAAGGGCAACTGAAACAGCAGCTGGATAATGCCAGCCAGGAACACCCCCCAAGCCAGGGCAAACACCGGCTCATCGAACCAGGGTGACACCACGGTGGCGGCGAAAATCAGCGACAGATTGAGGAAAACCGGTGTAAACGCCGGCACCGCAAAGCGACCATAACTGTTCAGAATCGCGCCACAAAGCCCCGTCATCGAGATCAGCAGCAGGTAGGGAAAGGTGATACGGATCATCTCGGTGGTCAGATGGTACTTTTCCGGCTGACTGATAAAGCCCGGTGCGAAGATAGCGGTCACCACAGGAGCGGCGAGAATAGTTATAGAGGTGATCAACAACAGGGTGCCGCCCAGCACACCGGCAACCCGGTCGATCAGCGCTTTTACCGCCGCGACACTGCCCTCCTGTTTGTAGTCCGCCAGCACCGGAACAAAAGCCTGGGAGAAAGCACCCTCGGCAAACAGGCGGCGCAGAAAATTGGGGATCTTGAAGGCGACGAAAAAGGCATCCGCATTGGCACTGGCGCCGACAAAAGCGGCAATCACGATATCCCGCAACAGACCGAGCACCCGCGACGTCATGGTCATGCTACCCACCAACGCACTGGAGCGCAGCAGACCTGAGCCGGATTCCCCATTGAGGTTGGGATCGGGCGTGGGGCTGGATTCGGGCGTGGGGCTGGATTCTGTCATGGGAGATCAAATGCCGGCAACATGCCTCAGCACCAACGCTCCCGCAGGGATTCACCGTGGATATACAGCCATTGCAGCGCGATCAGGGTATGCCCGTTGGGTATGCGATCATCCGCCAGCAGTTGCAGGGCATCCCTGCGGGAGATCGAATGTACCAGAATATCTTCACCCTCTTCCTGCAGGCCGTGAATAGCGCCGATAGCCACGCTGCTCACCCGGCCACAGAACAGGCGAACCTGTTCTGTACAGGCACCGGCACTGGGTAAAACCGTGGCGATGGGCAGCAGCTCAGACAACTCGCAGCCCGCCTCTTCCATGGCCTCCCGGTGCACCACCTCATCATCACTTTCTCCCGGTTCGACCACACCGGCGATCAGTTCCAGCATCCATGGGCTGTCATCACCGCGCATGGCACCGGGTCGAAACTGTTCAATCAGCACCAGGCTGTCTGTCCGGGGGTCGTAGGGCAACACCCCCACCGCATCACCGCGCTCGAACACTTCCCGCACCAGCGGTTCGCTCCAGCCGCCGGCAAAGCGCCGGTGCTGCAGGGTCAACTTGCGCACAGCGAAATGCCCGGACCACGCTGTTTCCTCATCCAGCACGCGCACGTCCTGTGCACCGAATTTTAACTGCAGAATCATCAGAAGCGTCCCGCAGTGTACCAGTTGACGTCTCGGGCGTGCTCATCCACCTGGTCGACCACATCCAGGATCAGGGCAAACAACGCCATCCGCACCAGCACCCCGTTATCGGTCTGGCGGAAGATGGCGAGGTTAGGGTTATCGTTGAGATCGTCGTCCAGTTCCCGGGCGTTGTCCCGGGAATCCCGCGGCAACGGGTGCATAATCACGGTATTGGGCTCACAGTTGTGGGTGTAAATACTCTGGTTGAGCCGAAAGCGGCCGCGATACATGTCCGCTTCCTCCTGGGAGCTGAAACGCTCTTCCTGGATGCGCGTGGAGTAAACGATATCCACGTGGGCAATACTCTCTTCCAGTGCATCGGACTCCAACACCTGGTGCCCGGTACTGCGCAGGGCTTCGACAATTTCAGCGGGCATCCGCAGTTCCCGTGGCGATACCAGTACCACCTGTACGCCGCTGAATAGCCGCAATAACTTGCACAGTGAATGCACCGTACGGCCGTAGCGCAAGTCCCCGACCATGGCGATACGCAGCTGGTCGATGCTGCGGCCACTGGCGGCCATTTCGTTCTGGATGGTATATAAATCCAGCAGCGCCTGGCTCGGATGTTCGTTGCTGCCGTCACCCCCGTTCATCACTGGCACCCTGCTGGCCGCGGCAAACTCCGCGACAGAACCCGCCGCCGGGTGGCGCATGACGATCACATCCGAGTAGCCACTTAGCACCCGGGCAGTGTCGTACAGGGATTCACCTTTGGCGATAGCGGAGTTTTCGAAACCGGTGGTTTCCCTCACCTCACCGCCAAGCAGGTTGAACGCACTACCAAAGCTTACCCGGGTGCGAGTGCTGGGCTCAAAAAACATGGAGCCCAGAATGGCGCCATCGAGCACTTTGGTTACACGCCGGCGCTGAGCATAGGGCGCCATCCGGTCGGCGACAGAGAAGATACGTTCGACATCACCGCGCTCGAACTGTTGGACCGAAAGTATATGGCTACCGGCAAATTGCACGGGGGCTCTCCTGATGGATTGTTGAGCATGACTCAGGTTTATGTGGGTCATTATAAGGGCGGGACAAGGCTCTGCCCATGTGCGTAATACCATATTAGTTGGTAGGGCGCGTGAGTAAAGCAGGTGCCCACAGTAGGGTGCGCACCGCGCACCAGAATGCTGATTCAGGCAAGCAAACTATCTGAGTATTCCAGTAACTGCTGCAGCAGCGCCTGTTTTTCTTGTGAAAGGTCACCCGCAGCCAATAACTCCTCAATCATTGCCTGGAATTCCTCCATGCAGATACTGGCGCCGGCCTCTGGCTCGGTAAGCCGCGCAAAGCGGTATTCTTCCCACATAGCCTGCTCCTCAGCCGAGAGACTGTCGGGGAAATTGCGGGCGCGGTAGCGGAACAACATCTCTGGCACGCGTTTATCTTCGAACACAAAACTTCGGGCAGCGAGCTCTTCAGGCGAGCCATTGCGCACCTGCTCCATCACCCGTTTATCCTGCTCGGAAAAAAAGCCACCCCCGTACAACATGCGATCCGGATCAGTGACCTCGGCAAAACTGCGCCCGCCGTAAACAGCCTGCAACTTGTCGGTGAACCCCTTCGCGTCCCGCCCGCGGTAATCGCGCAAGGCCGCCAGGTGCTTGCGGCACTGCTCATCACTGATACCCAGCCGTGCAGCCGTAGCAGGATCTGCCATCTTCGCCGTCACCAGTATCGGGCAACGGTTGATATGGACCGATTTAAGGCCCGGTCGCTCCACGCCTTCCGGCAATTCCTCCGTGCGGGTATAAAGCAGTTGCTGTATCTGCTCCACCTCCAGGTCAAACAGCATTTGCGGGTCGGCGCCCAGTTCGAAACAGATAATTTCATTGCGGTTCACCGGGTGCACTGCCAGGGGCACTATAAGGGCGATATTATGCCGCCGGGCGCCGAACATCCCCGAGACATGCAGCACCGGTTTCATCGCCGCTATATCCAACTGCGCCTGCGCCGATCGCTTGTCCCGGTTATTCAGTACATAGTCATACAGGCGCGGCTGTCGCTCTTTCACCAGACGCGCCAGTGCGATAGTGGCATGCACATCCGACAGGGCATCGTGAGCAGCCTCATGACTGATGCCGTTGGCGCTGGTGAGGTCTTCCAGTCGAAAACTGGGCAGGCCATCCTCGCGCAACGGCCACTCGATGCCCGCGGGTCGCAGGGCGCAGGTGGCGCG